>JANXRO010000205.1 GCA_025356765.1 Hyphomicrobiales bacterium
GCCTTGGCCGTGCCTTTTATCTTCGGGGCTCTCGTCGGAATAGGGCTTTTGTTGCAAAGCTCAGCTTGGATGGGACCCCATGGCAACCCCGTGCAGCTGGTTTTGGGCGTTGGCATGGCCTGCGCTGTGACAGCGCTGCCCATATTGGTGCTTCTGCTGGAGCGATTGGGGATTTTACGTCAGCCTTTGGGCCAGCGGGTGCTGCGCTATGCCAGCCTTGACGATATTGCCATTTGGGCTGTTTTGGCGGCCATTTTGCTGGATTGGAACAGATTGGAACGGCAAGTACTATTTTTCATTGCACTCGTTCCAGTGACGTTTGCTTATCGCCGATTGATGCAACGGATTGCGGAAGATGATCGCTGGTTTGTGGCCCTCATTTGGGTGGCGGCGTGTGGATTTGCGGCCGACTGGGCGGGATTGCATTTCATGGTTGGAGCGTTTCTTGCAGGCGTGGTGACCGACCGATCTTGGTTCACTTTGGAACGGCTTGATCAATTTCGAACTATGCTTCTGGTGGCGGTGATGCCGGTTTTCTTTCTCTCCACCGGCCTTCGTACGCAATGGGACATGGGCGGCATTTGGGTTTGGGGCGCAGCCTTTGCAATGTTGGCCGCAGCAGTTGGCGGAAAACTGCTAGGCGTTCAACTTGCCGGGCGATTGTTGAACTGGCGAAAAGACGAAGCCTTCGTCATTGGATGGCTGTTGCAAACCAAGGCATTGATTATGATAATTTTTGCCAACATTTTGCTTGACCGTGAGATCATTGCGCCAAGCCTGTTTACAGCGCTGTTACTCATGGCAGTGTTGAGCACGTTGCTGACAACTCCCATGGTGCGCCGAAAGCTTTCAAAACTCGAGGCTTAGGTGTTGGTTTAAATCAACAGCGTTTCTTAGAGAAAATTTAATAACTATGCTTTTGAGAAGCTGACTGAGCGCGGTTTGGCCGACAATTTACTTGGTCTTAAGAGGTATGGAGTAAACCACCTCGAGCCGTGTTGGAGGAATTGATGAACAGACGAAATATAACTTGGGGCGGAACTGTGGCTGCGATTGCAGCCGTTGCAGGCGTTGTGACCAGCGCCCCGGCCTTAGCCGATGATACTGGCGATGTTTTAGGCGCCATTGAAGATTTTCGCAAAGCCATGATTGCGGGCGATGGAGCCCATCTGCTTGAGTTATCGCATGATGACATGAGTTTTGGCCACGCTGGCGGCGTTGTGCAGACCAAAGTTGAGTTTGTTAAAACCGTTGTAGATAAAACCGAAGTGTTCCACACAATTAAGCTTTATGATCATTGGATCAAAGTTTCAGGCGATCTTGCAATTGCGCGCCACACTTTTGATGCCTTCATTCTTTACCAAGGCAAAGATCAAAATTTCTTGCTGAACATCGTTCAAGTTTGGAAAAAGCAAGATGGCCGTTGGCGCTTGTTTGTGCGCCAAGCCTATAAGCTGCCAACCTAAACGCAGCGTTCAATCTAATATTTCTGAAAGCTTGGTAAATCGCGAATTTGCCAAGCTTTTTTATTTTGTGCCCACCATTTGTGGGTTTGAATATTTCAATTGAATTTTTTCAAGCGACACCATTGCTGCGTGGCCGTTGCCAGCTTGGGTTACAAAAGCGATGGCACTGACTGGAATAAGAGCAGGCATCACACCTTCGGGAATATTCTCGTTTATTGTGATTTTGAAAATACCGGACTTGATTTGATCTTCATTCCATTCAATTGTTTTTTTTAATTCGCCAATTTGAATATCAATTCGCGCAGTGGATTGAAGCGTTTTTACGACATGACCTTCAAGTTCAATCACAACATAGGGGCCAAAGGCGGATCCGGGCTTATCAACCACAATATTGGCTTTTGCGCTGGCAGAACCTTCGCGCTTTCCCCCATCTGCATTGGCCGACATGGGTGCCAGCACCCAAGAAAGATTGCTGGTTGTTTCGGGTGCCTGTAACGCTGGCTTCACATCGGCGGATGGAGTGGTTTTCAATGGCAGCGCCGCCACGACTGTGGGGATTGAATTTGGCGTCTTGGCGTTAACAGCTATTTTTTGCGCGTGAACTGTTTTCTGGGGTTTGTGTTTCAGGTGAACGGGTGGCGCTTTGTCAAAAATCAACGGCAAATCGGCCGCAAAACTTACGTTCGCAGTGCACAAACAACACAACCAAGTAAAAACTACTACGCGAAACATAGATCACCGACATCGATTTTTTAACGAATCAGCCAACGCAATTCGTTAACAAACCGTAAATGAGCGGGGTGAACTGTTCAATCGGCAATTATGTGGTTTCCACAATTTTCATTTCTACGAGGGCAATCAAGTGTTTTGGCACAATCTGCAGAAACTGAATGTTCCAACTCTCAGATTTATGCTGTGGGCGAAGAATTTTGTATGACGTTGTTCCCGTGGCTTTCAAAACAAAGGTGTTCAAGCCGAAAATGATCCCTTTGCCGATGGCCTTTAAGCCAGCCTCTTTGCCTGTCCAATAATGCAAAAAGCCAGAATTTTGCTCTGCTTCTGGCAAACTTGCCAAAGCCTCTGCCTCTTCAGGTGTGAAATGTCGTTTGGCCAAGGCCACAATGTTTTCAACTTTGCGCAACCGTTCGATATCAATGCCAATGGCGTTTTGCCAACTGGCGCAAGCAATGGCGGTTGTGCCACTTGATGAGAATGACAAGTGGAGCCCCGGTGCATCTGTACACGTGGGCTTTGTGTCGCGTTGATGGACCATAGCCAGATCGGACGGTGGAACGCTGGTGGATAACATATTGGCGAGAAAAAGCCGTTGGAAGCAGCGGCGCGCCACGAAATGGCGAAATTCGACGTGATCAGAAACCGAGGCAGCCTTTTCTTTTTCCTCAGCTGAAAGAAAATTCAGAAACTCAGCTTCTGACAATGAGTCATCATCGGTAAAGGATGCAATATTTGGGCCTTCTTTAGACAGCGTATGCCAAATGATGTGTTGTTGTGGCAAAATATTACGATTCATAAACCAAATAATTTGAATAAGCCTAGAAAGCCTAAATTTTGCGGCTTTGCAACCAAAAGCAAACCGCATTTTAACTGGTGACCCATTACAACACATAGCGAAAAGAAATCGTGCTTCGTATCGTTGGGAAATCCATCGTCGCAGCTTTGGGCCAGAGACAATAGGTAGTTTTATGAAAAACATAGCTTCATCGATCCCCGCATTCTTGCTTTTGGCACCACTGACGGGGGCCGCTTCTGCCGCTGAAATGTGGGATATGCCAACAGCTTATCCGGCCTCGAATTTTCAAACCATTAATGCTCAAGAATTCAGTGTCTGCGTCAGCAAAGGCACCAATGGTGATATTACCATTATGCTTCATCCCAACGGATCGCTGTTCAAAGGCAATGACATCAAGCGCGCTGTTCAAACAGGGCAGACACAAATTGGCGAACGATTGCTATCGTCCCATGAAAATGAAAATCCAGTATTTGGCACAGATTCCATTCCCTTCATTGCGACAACTTATGAAGACTCTGTGAACCTATACAAAGCTGCGCGGCCAGAGCTTGATCGCGTTTTAGAAGGGCAGGGCCTGAAGCTGCTCTATTCCGTGCCTTGGCCGCCGAATGGAATGTTCTTCAAGAAGGACGTGCAATCTGTAAGTGACATGGCTGGCATTAAAGTGCGCGCTTATAACAAAGAAAGTGCTCGGATTGCGGCTTTAACGGGCATGACACCAGTGTCGCTGGAAGCTGCTGAAATTAGCCAAGGCATGGCTGCTGGTGTGATCAATTCATTGATGACATCATCTGTGACCGGCAAAGACAGTCGCGTGTGGGAACAGCTCAATCACTTTTATCAAGTGAAAGCTTGGATGCCCCGTAACTCTGTAATTATTAACAAGGCGGTATGGTCTGGCCTTTCTAAGGACAAGCAAGACGTTATTTTGAAATGCTCTGCTGATGCAGAAGCGGCCGGATTGGAAAAATCAAAGGCTGCTGATGCAGAGGCCATCGAAGCTTTGAAAAGCAATGGCATGCAGGTGTTAGCGCCTTCAGATAAACTTGCCAGTGAGCTGAGCAAAATTGGCCAGACGATTGCCAAGGAATGGGCAGTCAATGCTGGTGCCGCGGGCAGCTCTATTATGGCTGGCTATAAAAAGTCGAACTGATAAATTTCTACGTATCAGTACTATCGAAAAATTTCTGGAAAAATGATGTCAACCGTTGTGCCTCAAAATAATATCGAAAGCCAACGCTCTGGTTCTTCGACTTTGCATGGGCGCGTTTTGGATAAGGCTTATCTTTGGGCCGGCTATGCTGCGGCCAGTTGTATATGTCTTATTCTCGTTGTCACATTGACACAGATTGTAACGCGGTATCTTGGCATCGATCTGCGCGGCCTTTCAAGCTATGCGGGTTATTTGATGGCAGCATCGACGTTTCTAGGCCTGGCCCACGCTTTAAGCCGCGGAGCGCATATTCGCATCGAGACAATTTCAAAGTTGTTTGGCGCTCGGCAAAAATACATTGATCTTTTTTCCTATGCGACAGGAGCCGTCATCGCAAGTTGGTTTGCTTATTATTGCTGCAACATGGTCTTCACAACATTCATATTGCAAGATGTCAGTACCGATCTGGATGCAACGCCATTGTGGATTCCGCAAGCAACAATGGCCTTTGGCACGGCACTTTTTGCCATCGCAATGCTTGATAATTTTCTGACTTTGTTGCTTACGGGCAAATATCGTTTTCAACCTAGTGTTCAATCGGTTTAGGCAGGAACGCTGGCTATGGACCCCATCGTCACAATCACATTGCTGCTTGCACTGATGTTTGCATTGTTGGCGGCAGGAGTTTGGATTGCACCTGTCTTAATGGCAGTGGCGGCAATCGCCATTGATGTGATTGCCGGAAGGCCCGCTGGATTTTCAATTGCTACAACCGCATGGTCTGGCGCTTCATCATGGATGCTAACGGCACTTCCAATGTTTATTTGGATGGGCGATATTCTGTTTCAATCGCGCCTTTCAGAGGATCTGTTTAAAGGATTATCGCCGTTGATGCGGCGCATTCCAGGGGGGCTGCTTCATACAAATGTTTTAGGGTGCACGCTTGTTGCAGCTGTTTCAGGCTCTTCGGTGGCTACGCTGACGACAGTTGGTAAAATGACAATTCCAGAATTGCGCAAACGGGGTTATCCCGAACATCTGATTGTAAGCACATTGGCAGGGCCAGCGACATTGGGGCTTATGATCCCACCTTCGATTATTATGATTGTTTATGGCGCTTTAACAAACGAGTCCATTGCAGCCATAAACATTGCTGGCATTTTACCAGGCCTTGTTTTGGCGGCCATGTTTTCAGGTTATGTGGCACTGGTATCGCTTTTTATGAAAAGTCAGATGCCAGCGCAGGAAGCGCGGGTGAGTTGGCGGCAGAAGTTGATTGGTGCGCGCGCCCTTATTCCAATTGTTGTTTTGCTCAGCTTGGTTATTGGAACGATGATGTTTGGCATTGCCACGGCCACTGAAGCCGCTGCAGTGGGTGTTTTGGGTGCACTGATTTTGGCTTTTCTGCAAGGCACTTTGAATTCAAAAATGTTTGTCGATAGCTTGATGAGTGCAACACGAACTTCGGTGATGATCTCTCTCATCTTGGTGGCGGCTGGCTCTCTTTCCCTTGCTATGGGCTATCTGCGTTTGCCAGAAATGCTGGCCCAGTGGGTGGATGGCCTTCACCTTTCTGCCTTTTGGCTTTTGATGGGCCTGTTGGTTCTTTATACAATTCTGGGTCATTTTTTGGATGGCATTTCATGTGTCGCGCTGACCATTGCGATTGTGGAACCCATGGTGCGTCATGCTGGCATTGATATGGTTTGGTTTGGAATTTTCATGGTGCTCGTGGTTGAAATGGCGCAGATCACGCCACCTGTCGGTTTTAACCTGACGGTGCTTCAGTCAATGACTGGCAATGACATGTTCAAAGTAGGTTGGTGGTCTATGCCGATGCATGGCGTGATGTTGGTGATGGTGTTCATTCTCATCGCCTTCCCCGAACTTGCGATGTGGTTACCCCATCATATGATTCCTGTGCGGGCTTAAGCGATCACATAAACTTTTTACGATCGCATTTGTTTCAAATAAAAAAAGGCCCCGGTTTTTGCCGGGGCCTTTTTGATGAAGTATAGACTAGGCCGCAGAGCGCTGGCATTCTGGTGGCAATGAGACAATCTCCACCCAATAATGGCCAACCGTCTTTACGATGTCTACCAACTTGTCGAATGAAACCGGCTTACAGATAAACGAATTCACGCCGAGATTATAAGTTTTGATAATATCTTCTTCGGCTTTGGATGTGGTGAGAATGATAATCGGAATTCGGTGAAGTTCCGGATCTGCTTTGATTTCTTTCAGAACAGTGCGGCCATCTTTGCGTGGCATGTTTAGATCAAGAAGGATGAAGCCCGGATAGGGTTGGCCCTTCAAATGTTCCCATTTTCCTTCACGCCGCAAATATTCGAGAAGCTGAACTCCATCTTCAACAAAATCAATTGGGTTATTCAGTTTCGATGCCTCAAATGCATCTTTAATCATCATCCGATCATCGGCATCGTCGTCTGCAACAGCAATGCGAACTGGAAAACTGCTACGTATCATGCTGGTGCACCTTTTCTATTTTGTTCAATGGGTAGGGTTACATAAAACTTTGCGCCAATATTAAGTTGGCCATCGGCGTTGATTGTTCCGCCATGTCGCTCAATAATTTTTCTTACAGTGGCAAGGCCAATGCCGGTGCCTTCATATTCAGTTCGGCTGTGTAAGCGCTGGAATATGGTGAAAATTTTGTCTTTGAACTCATTGTCAAAGCCAATGCCATTATCGGCAAAGACAATATTGGTGTGTGCGACTCCACTGACCGAATCCTGGGCGGGCACAAATTCAGAGCTGATCGTAATAACGGGCAGCACATCTGCTTTGCGGAACTTCAATGCGTTGCCCAAAAGGTTTTGCAACAACTGACGCATTTGCATCGGTTCGCATTCAATTGTTGGCAAATCGTCAAAGTTTATGGTGGCTTTTGTTTCTTCAATCCGGATTTGGAGATCTGAGAGAACTTCTCCAAGTACTTTACTCAGCGAAATTTTTTGAAAATCTTTCGCGCCAGTTGTCACACGTGAGTATGAAAGCAAATCATTGATCAGCGTGCGCATGCGGCCCGCGGCATTTTGCATGCGGTCTACAAACATCTTGCCGTCGTCTGGCAGGATTGAGGAATATTTGTTGACCAAGCGTTCGCCGAAAGCTTCGATTTTGCGCAAAGGTTCTTGCAAATCATGTGAAGCCACATAAGCAAAGTCTGCCAACTCGCGGTTTGAGTGTTCAAGCTTCTGGGTATATTGCAACATCGTAGCCGCATTGCGCTCTACTTCGGTGATGTCTTCATAGGTGGCGATTGTGCCGCCATCACTCATTGGTTCATTCATCACCGCGATTACACGGCCATCTTTCAGATATTGTTTGATAACGCTGCGGCGTGCGAGTTGGCTCGGGTCGTTGCGTTGGGCCAAAGCGCGATCAGCTTCTTCCGTTGTATAGTTCCCCAAGCTTACTGAGTATTGCATAATTTCGCGAAGTGAGATGCCGGGCTTGACCACATCTGCCGAAAATCCATAAATTTCCAAATAGCGTTTGTTGACCACAATCAACTTTTGATCTTTGTCGAACATGCAAAGACCCTGCACCATGTTGCTCAACGCGGTGTCGAAATGCAAATTTCGCGCGTGAAGCTGTCGCGAAATGCGCAACATTTCAATTTCGCGCAATTTGATTTCCGTAATATCAGAGCGTGTTCCAACGATACCACCATCATTGGTGCGTTTTTCAGTGATAAGAAGCCAACGCCCGTCGGCCAGTTGAACCTGATAAGGTTCAACGGGATTGCGATGTTTGTCCAAGCGCCATTTCACGTATTGCTCTTGCGTCATTCCATTCAGAATAAACGCGCCGCGCGCGGTGGACTTGCGCAGAATTTCTTCTTTTTCAGCACCGGGCATAATAACATCGGCAGCCAGCGGGCTGTAGTCGAGATATTTGCGGTTATAGAGAACCATCCGATCGTTGGCGTCATATAATGCAAAACCATCTGCCATAACGTCAAGCGCATGCATCAAGCGCGAGCGGGATTGCTCTGCTATCATTTCATATTGGGTGTTGAGGTCAATGCCTGTGGAAGCGCTGTCAATTTGGCGCGCTGTTTCTACGGCGGTTCCGTTGGGAAGTCTGCGGCGGCGAATTTCAACCATGCTGCCGCTTGGCGCTGTGTAACGGAAGGAATATGCTGTGCCCGGTTGCAGGCGTTCTATAATTCTATCGATTTTTCCAGTGACGTCTTCATCAGGAACATTCAGGCGTTGAAATGTGATCTGCATAAGCTTTTGCAGCTGGGTTCCTGTTGGCATATCTGAAGTTCGATAGCCGCAAAGTGATTTATAAAGATCGTTGCATGCCAACAGCCGCAACTGAGAATCAAACAAGGCCAGTCCTACATCGGCACCTGCAAACAGATCATTTATTCCGGCACTGGCGTTTTCCGATGTCATTTCGGTAAGAACATTTTCTGCGCCTTTGAGAATTGGCGTCGCATTGCTATTGATTTTCACAAAAAGTCCCCAAATTTTACAGTGTGCTTAGCCGAAAAAAATAAATGAAGGGTGAAGGGCATTAAGACCTTCTTGCTGTTAGCGTTTTCGTAGTTTTAACGAATTTGCCCGATAAGACGATCAGTGAAGATGGGTTTTACCGTATTGGGTTCTATCCTGAATGTTGGGTTCTATCCTGAATGTTTGTATGCGTTAATGTGGAACGGAAAATATGCTCTCGAGTTTAGAACGAACACTTGCTTGTTGGCTTTTGGCAGGTGCAATTTTGGCAGGATTTTTAGTGCCAGGATTGTCGGAGATTTTTGAACCCTATAAGCTTGAAAGCTTGTTCATTCTCATTGTTATGTCTTTGTTGCCCATGGGCCGCATGGATGTCGACGCTGTATTTACCCTCGACTCAAAAGTTTGGAAAATTGTGTTGTGGCAATTGCTGGGATTGCCGGCATTGGTTGTTGCCGCCGCACATTTAGCGCGGATTGATATGACAATTACCAAGCTGATGGTGATCACGGCATCGGCTGGTTCACTTTTTGCTTCTCCTACCTTTGCTGAGCTGCTTCAGGTTAACAAACAAAGAGCGCTTCAATGTATGGTTTTATCGACATTCCTGATGCCACTTTCATACTTTGTATTTTTTACGCTCGTTCTTCATACGAAAGTAAATTTGGATTTCGCAGACTATGTTGATCGATGCCTGACCTTTTTGATCATGCCGCTGGGCTTGTTCTTGGTCTATATGGGTATCTCTACAAGTTTGCCGCGCAAAATTGCCGATACCATTGAAAGTGTTTCACGGCGTTCCACAATCATTGCACTTGTCATATTTGGCATTGGCGTTGTGGGCCCTGCGCGTGACCTTATGCACACCGATTTTAATCACTTTTTGCTTTATCTGGTGATCGTGAATGCCTTGGGCATTGGCATGGCCTATCTGACTATTGTTGTGATGTTTCGCCAAGGCATCAACGATGCGATGACAGCAAGCATAGTTAGCGGTTTTCGCAACGTAGGTTTGGGCATGGTTTTGCTCACTGGAGTTTCAGGCGTTCACACCGCCCAATATGTTGGCGTGTCGCAGATACCGATATTTTTGGCCCCATTGGCGTTGAGTTTGTTGATGCGCAAGCAACGCAACAGTTCATTTGCTCGTGTGAACCAATCTCTCGACGAATTGGGTTCAAAACAAATTGCCGCTTAACTTTGCGGCGAACTTTGCCGATTTCGACGTTAACCTTCTATTGACTCCAACTTACAACTGCAAGGTGATCTTGACCCAATTTAACGCCAATTAACAATTGCTTAGGCCGGAGCATGTTAATTTTCAGGCACAGTAAGTGGCGTAAATTGGGGCGGCTATCGTGAGTTTGAGTTTAGACAGTGGTGCGAACGACGCAGATGAACTTGTGCGTGCATTGCGTTTTGCGTCAACTGCGGCAAAGCAGCTTCCCGCTGCTAAAGCGCTCGATGTTGTGGGTGCTGCACCTTTTGGCACGCAAGCTCAAAAATTGAAAAAAGCTGTCGGTCAAATTTTTTATGGTTTGGCATTTGGCGCAGCGTTTGTGGCAAGCATGGCTGGCATTTATTATGGCAACCAAGTCTATGGGCCAGAGATGTATGGCCAAAATGGAATGGCACCCGCCGCTGAAGCCCATGCAGCCAACAAGAATTATGCAGTTTTCGACCTAAATTTAAATGTTCGTGCACTGCGTGAAGAACAACTGAAACGTATGACGAAGACGCCGGAACTTATCATTCTTGGCGCCAGCCAATGGCAAGAGGGCCACAAAGAATTATTGAAGGGCATGGACGTTTATAATGCTCATATTCATCGCGATTATTGGGAAGATCCACTTGGCATGGTGGAGCTTCTTGTGCGTTACAATAAGCTTCCCAAAAAGCTTATAATTGCTATTCGCGATAAGCAGTTTACGCCAGTGGATGCGCGTAAAGACTGGCTTTGGGAGCCAGGCATTCCGGCATACCGGGCCATGACACAGCGTCTTGGAATTGAAACTGAAAGTTATTGGAAGACAGCGCCCTACCATCGTTTGCAAGCACTCATTTCGTTGCCAATGCTATTTGAGAATTTTACACGCTGGTATAATGCCGCTGAACACCCCGGGCCAACCACCGCCACACAATTGGAAAATATGGATTTGATCATGCCTGATGGCTCGATCGAATGGTCGAAATTCAAAAGAAATAATGTGTTCACGCCACAACGCACAGCGAATGAAGTTGATGCTTTGGTGAAAGCAAATTTAAGCAGCCCCTTGTTGATTGATCCTCAAGGTGTTGCTGCCTACGAAGCGCTGTTTACATTTTTAAAAAAACAAGGCGTTCAGGTCTATCTCACCAACCCGCCCTACAATCCGGCTTTCTATGATAGAATTGTGGGAACATCATATGCCGAAGGTGTTGGTCGTGTTGAAGCCCTGACACAAAAGTTTTCAACTGAATATGGATTTCCTATTTTCGGAAATTTCAACCCGCACAAAGTGGGCTGCACATCAGACATGTATATCGACGCAGAACATTCAAGCCCACAATGTTTGCAGAAGGTGTTTGACCAGTTCCTGGCTCTTGATGGCGTGAGAAAGTCAAGCTGATGTCATTTACTTCATTGCAATTCATTTTTGGATTCGTGCCTGTGGCTTATATCGGCTTTGTTCTTGCCCACCGTTTTGGTGGCCCAAAGCAAGCGATCAATTTGTTGGCAACCATTTCATTGGTTTTTTACGCAATGTGGGGCTTGCCTTTGTTGGCAATCTTGTTGTTGTCCATGATTTTCAATTTTACAATGGGCAACGTGATTGCGAATTTAAGCAGCAATCCAAAGATGGCGAAAAACCTTCTCGCCGGCGGCGTTATCGCTAATTTAGGCATGCTTGGTTATTTGAAATATAGTAACTTCTTCATTGATGTGGCCAACCAGTTCTCTGGCGGCGGCATTGACCATCTAAGTATTGTTGCTCCGCTCGGCGTATCATTCTTTACCTTCGTACAGATTGGCTTTTTGATCGATGCGTCAAATGGAAAATTGATGCCGCACAACTTTTCGCGTTACATTGTTTTCTCGGCATTTTTCCCTTGTGTCACCGCAGGACCGCTGGTGATGCAACGTGAAATGATGGATCAGTTGAGTGATCCGAAATTTCCGGCCTTGGACATGCGCCGCGTGTTTATCGGCATCACCATGTTTGCCATGGGGCTTTGCAAAAAAGTTCTGCTTGCCGACAGCATTGCACCTTTTGCTGATAGTGTTTTTGGCGGCGCACAACATGGTTTGGCGATTGATGCTGGCACATCTTGGATTGGTGCTCTGAGCTATACGCTGCAATTGTATTTTGATTTCTCTGGCTATTCAGACATGGCCATTGGTTTGGGCACAATTTTTGGAATTAAACTTCCACTCAATTTTGACTCGCCACTTAAATCGACAAATATTTCCGAATTTTGGCGTCGTTGGCATATGACGATGACACGTTTTTTCACCGCATATATTTATTCAGGACTAGCAATGCACGGTATGCGCAGCGGAATGCGCTGGAAGCTCAATCGATTTGGCCGCTTTTTTCTTGCAGCCGCAGCGCCCTCTATTCTGACGTTCCTGTTTGCAGGAATTTGGCACGGCGCGGGTTGGACGTTCGTTATCTATGGCCTGATGCATGGCCTTGCCATTGCAATATTTTTGGCTTGGCGTGAATTTTCCGGAATTAAACTTCCGTCGCCTTTGGCGTGGTTGACTACAACTGTTACCGTGGTTTGTGGTTTGGTGATGTTTCGATCGTCTGACGTGCCGACGGCATTAAAAATGTTTGGCAACATGACTGCCTTGGGCAGTTCGGCCAGCACAGGCCCAGCACTGACAATTGATAGCGCGCAGGCATTGTCGATGATTGTGGTGATGGGTGCAATAGCGCTGTTGTTGCCAAACACACAACAATTTTTACACCGCGAATGGCCAGTGATTGATTCGATGCCAGAGGAGACACCTTTGGCTGCCGGCCTTCTTGCATGGACACCAAAATTAAGTTCCGCACTTTTGACCGCTTTGGTTTTGACTGCGGGAATTGCTTCAATCGGATCCAGTTCGGGGTTCCTCTATTACAAATTCTAAAAGGGAGAAAAAAATATGAACACCTATAACCATAATTTCAGCGAGTTCGTTTTGGATTTGCCACGCGAAGTAGACCGCGAAGTGGCCGGCGACATTGAAAAAGAGTCAGTTTTTGTTTCTCCTTTTATTGAGAGAATTCATGTGAGCGAAGATGGCAAAACAGCTCGTGTTGTTGTGCGCCCTGGTGCTGATCTTGATGAAACTAAAGAAAAAACTGAACGTTTCCTGGCTGTGATGGTTCGCCAGATTACAGGTTTTGAAATTAAGGTTTTCGTTGAAACAAAACGTAAAGATACTGGGCCATATCAGATTGGCGTAAACGACGAACTCGTTAAGCGCGGCTGGATGCACGATTATGGCAAAGGCCAGGTGGCCTATAGTGGCCCCGTGTTAAAATTGGCCAAGTTGATCAATGACAAAGCTGGCGAACTTTATAAAGATGCATTTGCTGCCAAGGAATCGCATTTTCCGGCAATGATTGATGCAGATACGCTGCACAAATGTGGCTATTTCGACTCCCACCCGAATGCCGTGACTTTTGTTGGCAATGTGATTGAAGACTTTGATGCCATCGAAGAGTTTCGCCGTGCCAATTCTTGCTCTGAAGGCGCATTAATGCCGCAGCAAGATCACATTCACATCGACGGAATGTGTCTCAATCCGGCTGCGTGTTTTCCGTGCTATCCAACGTTGACCGGCCAATCTTTTGATGAAGGCCAATGTTTCACTTGGCTGGGCCGCGTGTTCCGTTACGAATCACGCAACATCAATGGCCTTGATCGCCTTTATGAATTCAACGTGCGTGAATTGGTGTTTGTGGGCGACGAGGATTATGTGCGCAGCGTGCGTGCCAAGGCTTTGCCGGTTGTTGAACAACTTGCTGCATTCATGGATATTGATTGCCAAGTGCAAACTGCAACGGACCCATTTTTCGCCACGGTTTCTGCTGCCAAAAAGTTTTGGCAGGCCTCGCAGGAAGTGAAAAATGAAATCAAGATTCCGGCCTTGGGCAATGATGGAAGTGTCAAGCAGCTCGCTTGTGGCTCGATCAACCTCCACGGCAATTTCTTTGGCAAGCGTTTTGGCTTCACATGCAAGAACGGCGAGCCGGCCCAAACAGGCTGCGTGGGCTTGGGCATTGAACGCTGGGTACTTGCCGCATTTACACAACACGGTTTTGATGAAAGTCGCTGGCCTGAAGCCGTGCGCAACATAATTTTTGCTTAAAAATTTTTGATTTAACAGGAGAGAAAAAATGCAACTTTATAACCTTGTCGGAAAAGTTCTTGATGTTGAGCCTTCACTGCTCAACGATGAATCAAATGCGCAAAACACGCCAAAATGGGATTCACTGCGCCACATTGAAGTGCTTTTCGCAATTGAAAATGCATTCCATGTGCGCTTCACAATGCCTGAAATTTCTGGCCTTCGGAAGCTTGGCGACATTCGCAAACTTTTAGCAACGAAGAACGTGATTCTGAACGCTGAAGTTCCAGAAGAAACACGAAAATTCGCTTAACCGAAGTCTGACGAATAGATTTTCATCAACACAATGCATGGTCACATGAACACAGGTTCTACCATAAAAGTTTTAATCGTCGATGATGATGAGGATGATCTCTATCTCATCACAGACGCTTTGAAACAGGTTGTGAACAACCGTTACGACATTACAACAGCGTCATCAGCGCTGTTGGCAATGCGGGAATTGTCGCTGAACTCTTTCGATGTCATTTTCAGCGACTATCGGTTGGGTGCAGTGACGGGCATCGACTTCATCAATGGTGTTCGTAGCGCTGGTATTGATACGCCGATAATCTTGCTGACGGGTATTTCGGATCAGTTGGTTGACAACGCTGCATTGAAGGCTGGTTCATCAGATTTCATTTCGAAAACGTCGCTCAATCCTGATGTTTTGGATCGGTCGGTGCGATATTCTTTGGCCCATGGCAATCGCCAGCGGTTGTTGCAGAGTATTCTGAAAAATACTAAATCTGCCATTGCTGTGATGAACCAAGACGGTTCTGAAAGCTTAGCCAATCGACAAATGTCACAATTTGCTCAACTCGCTTTTGGTGATGTTGCTGATAGCAAGCGCAAGCTGATTGAAATTGCGTTTGCCTCAGAGAAACAGGATATATTTTTGGGTGAAATGGTGTTGGAGCGCCATGTTACAAAGCTTGCTGATGGAAGTTCCATTCTTACGCTGCATGATGTGACAGACCGGGTAAATGATTTGCGCGCGCGCGAGCAGGCGGAGGAACGCATTCGCGCAATTGCGGTGAGAGATACATTGACGAACTTGCCCAACCGCATGGCATTTAACAGTGTGATGGACGATTGCTTGCAACACGCAAGGGAGAACGGAACCAAACTGGCGGTTTTGTTGTTTGATTTTAACCGATTTAAAGAGGTGAATGATCTTTTTGGCCACGCTGCAGGCGACCATATTCTTATTCAAGGTGCCAGTCATTTGCGTTCGACATTGGGAGAAGGCGAATTTTGTGCACGCCTTGGTGGCGACGAATTTGTTCTGATTAAGCAAAATGCTGAACACGATAGCGCATTGGATTTGGCACAACGCATCTCAACAAGCTTGGCCATGACCGTACAATGGGAAGACAAGGTTATTGAAACCAGCGTAACTGTTGGTGTGGCGCTTTATCCCCAGCACGGCAAGAACCGCCAAGAGTTGCTGGGCAATGCAGATCTTGCGATGTATCGCGGCAAATCTGAAATTGACCGTTCTATATGCGTGTTTGATGCCAGCATGGATCAACTTATTCGCTATCGCCGTGCGCTGGGGCATGATTTGCGTCATGCTATTCAAGACGATCAATTGAGCTTGGCCCTGCAACCGCAATTTATTACTGCATCAGGGCAATTAGCAGGATTTGAAGCTCTGTTACGCTGGCACAGCCCAACCCGTGGCCCTGTTTCTGCCGCTGAGTTTATTCCAATTGCTGAAGAAAACGGTTTGATCATTGAAATTGATCGATGGGTGTTGCGGCGCGGCTGCAAACTTTTATCTGTCTATGATTGGTTGCCGCGCATGGCGGTGAATGTATCAGCAAGAGCAATTTGTCAGCCAACGATTGTGGCTGATATTCGCGCCGCGTTGGTCGATCATGGCATTTCACCCAAACGGCTTGAGTTGGAAATTACAGAAACTGCGCTTATTCTAGATTTGAATCGCGCCCTTCATAATTTGCGACAAATTAAAGCACTCGGCATTTCTATTGCCATGGATGATTTTGGAATTGGCTATTCATCTTTGTCGTTGCTGAATTCATTCCCGTTTGATCGGATTAAGGTCGACGGATCGTTTATCCAACTTACAGGCTCTAACGATCGTTCAGACGCAATCTTCAAAGCTGTTGTTGGATTGGGCACTGCTCTCAGCGTTCCAGTTTTAGCTGAAGGTGTTGAGACTGCTTTACAGCACCAATTTGCGAAGGCTTCGGGCTGTGATGAACTGCAGGGGTATCATTTTGGACGGCCTGTGCAAGAAGTTCAAATTGCAAAGATGCACGCCGATTTGGACGGCCAGTTATCGCTTGAGAATATAAAAGCTTGGCAACAGCGGTTGAAATTAACACAATCCACAACTGCACAAAAAGCACCAATGGCGGTTGGACAACACGCCTAATCAGCTTTTTTTGGCAGATTCATCAACACGTCTTCGCGCAATTTTGAAACGGCATTGGCATGCCCGTCGAAGCCTTCATAGGTTGCTAAAACATGGGCTTGCTTTGCAAGATCTGGATAACCCTTGCTGGTGACATAGGCAATTGAAGTGCGTTTCATAAAATCAAAAACAGAAATGGCCGACGATGTTTTTGCCCAGCCACTTGTTGGCAAGCAATGATTGGGACCGATCACATAATTGCCCAGCGTGCTTGGTGTATGTTCGCCCAAAAGAATTTCACCGGCATGTTCAAGCCTGCCTAAATATTGGAAGGGCTCTTTTGACAAAACTTCCAAATGTTCTGGGGCATATTCATTGCAAAATGCAATTGCGTCGGCTTCATCGCGGGCCAAAACGATGCCGCCCATCGAGCCAGACAAAACTGTGCTTGAATAACCCACGCGCAATGCGCTCATGTGCTTCCAATATTCGGGAATTGCAGCCAAGGCTTCTTCTGCAACGTGTCTGTTCCATGTCACAAGATAGGCTGAACTATCAGGGCCATGTTCGGCTTCTACGAGAAGATCAAGAGCCGCGAGTTTTCCGCTTACGCTATCGTCGGCCAAGATGATCACTTCACTTGGCCCCGCGGGTGTGCCTGTATCTATGATATGCGAAAGCAAACGCTTGGCGGCACCCACCCAAGGGCTTCCAGGGCCCACCACTTTGGTGGCCTTGGAGATTGTCTGCGTGCCATATGCAACAGCCGCAATGCCTTGTGCGCCGCCGGCTTTATAAACCTTGCTTACACCAGCCATGCGGGCTGCCACCAATGTGGCATCATCAATCTGCCCGTTGGGGCCGGGCGGGGTTATGATACAAATATCTTTCACACCAGCTACTTGTGCTGGAATTGTGAGCATCAGTGCAGCCGACGGAAACGCGCCCTTGCCACGCGGAACATAACACGCAACCGAGGGAATGGGTGAAGCACGATCGCCACCGAATGCGCCGGGCCTGATTTCATGCAGCCACATTTTTTCCGGCATTTGTTCTTGATGGAACTTACGGATTGATCCTGCTGCAAATTCCAACGCTTCACGCACTTCTGGAGCAAGAGTTTTTTCTGCGGCGGCAAAATCTGCCTCGGTGGCTGCAATGTTGCCAGACTCTACGGGGGCCTTGTCAAATTCTCTTGCAAATCGTGCCAAGGCTTCATCACCTTCGACGCGCACGGCCTCTATAATGGGATTAACTTTGGCTTCAAACGAGGAAAGATCTGTTTCCGTGCGCTGCTGCAATTTAGTGCGCTCGGCAACAGAAAGATTGGCCAATTGATGAAAGTTGATCAAGGGGGTCACTGCGGTTTCCTGTCTTTTGGAAGATGAGCACCTAGCCGCATCGGACAGGTTTTTCAATGTCGCTTGTTAACGCAGTGCCAGCTTTGTAACTTCCTCGAACACGCTGACGGATTGTGCCGGACAGCCATCAAGCGGTGAAGAGCAGTAAAGCCTTTTCCACGTATAGCCTTTTTGGGACAATAGAGCCAACTGATGCAACTGGGTTGAGCCATTGGCAACCACAGCACAGCGCTTTTCGGGGCCAATAAAAAGCAGGCCTAAAAACCGTTGATTGGGATTTGACCATTTTATGGGCTCGCCATGTTCATCAAACCAACTGGCTTCAACAAAGCCCAGCTTTTCGTTGCCGCTGAGAATGCGATCACTCTGAAAAAGATTTAACCGTTGGCGCAGCGCAAACAAATTGCTGATATGGGCGGCAAGTTCCTGATCTCGGTTTTTCCAATTCAACCATGTGGTGGAATTGTCTTGGGCATAAGCGTTGTTATTGCCTTTTTGAGTGCGGCCAAATTCGTCGCCCGCCGTTAACATTGGTGTTCCGCGCGAAAGAAAAAGCGTGGCAAGCAACGCCTCTACGTTGCCGCCGATAAATGTGACTTCGCCATTTTTGCCATCACGATTATCTTCGCCATTGGCCAAATTATTCTTTTCAGAATAGAGCGTCAGGTCTTTCATCGTAAAACCATCATGGGCCGCTATAAAATTAATGCCGCGCGACGGTTTAGAAAAAATGTCGGCTGATCCCGCGATGCGCGTTGCCAAATTATTTACAGAAAATTGATCGCCGCGCCAGAAGCGCCTTATATCATCTCGAAATTTGTCATTCCATTCTTGCCAGCGCGGCGGAAAGTTGCCGAGTTGATAACCGCCGGGGCCAATGTCCCATGGTTCTGCAATCATAATGCAGGTTGAAAGAACGTCGTCATTTTCAATGGCCTTGAAAAGAGGAGCATCAGCATGAAAACCATCGGGCTGTCTGCCCATGATGCTTGCGAGATCAAATCGAAATCCATCAACACCTGCTTTTAAAACCCAATGGCGCAATGATGCGATGACCAGCTCGACCACATTTGGGTGGTTTAATGCCAAGGTGTTGCCGCAGCCTGTGTCGTTGATCAACTCGCCATTGGCTTGGGCATAGTAGGTGCAATTGTCGAGGCCGCGAAAACAAAGCGTTGGGCCGAATTGATCGCTTTCTCCAGTATGATTGAGAACCACATCCATGATGACGCGAAAATCATGTTGATGCAGTGTAGCAATTGTTTCACGTAACATATTGAAACCGTGAGGTTCTATCTTCGCTTCAAGGGCTGTGAATTGAATGGGGTTATAGCCCCAGGCATTTGTTAGTTTGTGCGGTTGCAAATGGCGTTCGTCAATCCATGCGGTGATTGGCATCAACTCAATTGTGTCAACGCCTAGTGTTTTGAGGTGTTCAATGATGACAGGTTCTTGCAACGCTGAAATTGTGCCGCGCTTTTTTGGTGGCACTTGCGGATGCAATTTACTGAATGCCTTGACGGGCAATTCATAAATAAATTCTGGTTTGCGATATGACGGCCTGACAACATCTGACCATAGATTTTCAACCACGCATTTTGGCACGCATAGAGCTGTGTCAACGCCACGCTGGCTCAACCGATCGTCATAGACAAAAGGGCCATCAAGTGTTGCGGCTAGCGGATCAACTAACAGTTTTGAAACATCAAAGCGATGGCCCTGAGTTGGTTGCCACGGCCCATCGGCGCGCAAACCATAGCGTGTTCCGGCGGATATATTTTCAACCCACGCAAAATGAATATCACCGCTGCGTTCAGTCAGCTCAATGCGGCGGGTTTCCTTCTCAGCATCGAAAATGCAGATGAAAATTTTCGTGGCATATTTGGAAAAGACAGCAACATTTGCGCCGTCTTTACCCAAAGTCACTCCTAAGGGTGATGGTTGTCCAGTTTTCTTAGGCATGTGCGTGTTAGGTAATAACCGTGGGTTGGGCCCGGCCGGTTAATTTTTCAATCTGTGCCACGCTGCGCGAAAGTGTGATCAAATTTGCCAAAGCGGATTGTGTTTCTTGATTGTGCTTGGAGGGGTCTGATTCATATTTTTCAATGTAGACCCGCAAAGTTGCGCCAGCCGTGCCTGTTCCAGATAGGCGATAAATTACGCGTGCGCCATTTGCCATAAGCAGGCGAATGCCTTGGCCCGTGGTGCGCGAGCCGTCAATGGGATCATCATAGGCAAAATCATCAGCTTTTTCGATTGAATGCTGCCCCACGAGTGACGGCAATTGATTGCGCAGGCCGTTCATAAGGTTTGTGGCGGCGGCTAAATCAACCTCTTCATAATCATGCCGCGTATAATAATTTCGGCCATATTCAGCCCAATGGGCGTGAACAATATCTGCGACAGATTGTTTGCGCGCGGCCAAAATGTTCAGCCACATCAAAACGGCCCACAGCCCATCTTTCTCCCGCACATGATTAGAGCCTGTGCCAAAGCTTTCTTCGCCGCAGACGGTTGCCTTATTGGCATCCAGCAAATTGCCGAAGAATTTCCAACCTGTGGGAGTTTCATAACATTTCAGGCCCATTTTAGCGGCCACGCGATCTGCCGCGCCGCTGGTGGGCATGGAACGGGCAATGCCCGCAATGCCGGCTTTATAACCCGGTGCCAAATGCATGTTGGCCGCAATGATGGCCAAACTGTCTGATGGGGTGACGTAAATGCCTTTGCCAACAATAAGGTTGCGATCTCCATCGCCATCAGAGGCGGCGCCAAAATCAGGGCCATTGCCTGATAGCACGCTGTCACATAACTCTTTAGCATGAACCAAATTCGGGTCTGGGTGGTGGCCGCCAAAATCGGGCAGGGGTGTGCCATTGATCACGGTGCCTTGTGCAAAGCCCAATGTATCTTCCAATATATGCTTGCCGTAAGGGCCGGTTATGGCACTCATGCCATCAAATTTCATGGTGAGACCAGATTTAATCCGCGCACGGATTAAATCAAAATCAAAAAGGGTTTGCATTAAAGCGGCATAGTCGGTGACCGGATCAACGACCTCAACTTGCATTGAACCCAATGTGTGGTGGCCAATCTTATCAAGATTAACATCCGCGTGGCGAAGGGTTTTGTATGACGCGATTGTTTGCGTGTGGGCAAACATTGCTTCTGTTAGTTTTTCTGGCGCAGGGCCGCCGTTGCTGGCGTTATATTTTATGCCAAAGTCGCCATCCGGTCCGCCCGGGTTGTGGCTGGCAGAGAGAATTATGCCACCAAAGGCTTGGTTTTTGCGAATAAGATGTGAAGCCGCCGGAGTGGACAAAAGCCCGTTCTGGCCAACAATCACTTTGCCAAAACCATTTGCTGCAGCCATGCGCAATGCAATTTGAACAACTTCTTTATTATAAAAACGGCCATCACCGCCAATCACCAAGGTTTTTCCGACGAAGCTTTCAAGCGAATTGAAAATGGATTGAATGAAATTTTCTGCATAATGCGGCTGTTGAAACACAGTCACTTTTTTGCGCAATCCAGATGTTCCGGGGCGCTGACCATCAAAGGGTTTTGTTGCAATTGTTTCAATCATGGTCACACCGTTTTATAAAGTTCTGCATAAGCCTTTGCCGAATGATCCCACGATACATCGCTGGCCATGCCGCGCTTTTGCATGTTTTGCCACTGGGGCTTATTTCCAAAAAGCTTTGCTGCTCTGCTTAAAACATTTTGCAAACTGGGTTGATCAACCGGCGTGAATTGCAAACCTGTTGCAACGCCCGCACTTAAGCCCGCATCATTTGCGTCTATGATCGTGTCGGCCAATCCACCCGTGCGCGCCACGATGGGCACGCAGCCATAACGCAAGCCGTAAAGCTGGGTTAGGCCACAAGGTTCAAACCGCGAAGGCACAAGCATTGTGTCACAGCCGCCTTGAACCAAATGCGACAAGTTTTCATCGTATGCTGCAACAACGCCAATACGGCCAGGGTGACGCCATGCCGCCGCCATGACGGCTTGTTCAATCGCAGACTCACCTGTTCCGATTAATGCCAATCTTGCCCCAGAACCTACCAACCAATCTAAAAGGCCGGCAAAAATGTCCATGCCTTTTTGCCATGTGAGGCGGCTGACTACGCCGTGGATTATGCCATCGCCTGGTTCAAGTTTGAAACTTTTTTCAATGGCGCGCTTGTTTGCGGCGCGCGCTTCCAAATTTTTGACAGTGTAGTTGGTGGGCAGCGCTTTATCGGTTTGCGGGTTCCACACATCGGCGTCTATGCCATTTACAAATCCAAAGAGCACGTTGCGCCGGGCCCTCAATAAGCCTTCAAGCCCCATGCCATATTCGCTTGTGCAAATTTCTTGCGCATAAGTTGGTGAAACCGTGGTGATGGCATTGGCCAAAGCCAGTCCGCCCTTCAGGAAGCCCACGTTGCCATAGAATTCCAATGCGTTCACATTGAAAGCTTGAGGTGGCAAGCCAAGTTGTGAAAATATCGCTGGCGAAAATTGCCCTTGGAAGGCAATGTTATGAACGGTGAGAATGGTTTTAGGCCCACCTGAATAATGCAGATAAACTGGTGCCAAAGCCGCTTGCCAATCATGGGCATGAAGAACATCGGCTTTATAATTGCCGCATTCGCCGCGCGCCAAAAGTGCAGCCACTTGCGAAAGTGCTGCAAAGCGTTGCGGGTTGTCTGGCCAATCTTTGCCATCTCCACCCAAATACGGATTGCCAACACGGTTATAAAGATGTGGCGCATCCAACACGAACACATCCAGCCCCTTGGCCTTGCCACTTAATAATTTCGCTGCGCCACCAAATAGGTTTGCAAAGCTTTTGATTGTTTCAGCTTTTTCCAAAACGTTCATCACGGCAGGATAACCCGGCACCAGTGTTTTCATGGTGATGCCGTGGGGCTTAAGTGCTTCTGGCAAAGCGCCTGTCACATCAGCAAGGCCGCCGGTTTTGATCAGCGGATAAAGTTCAGATGTGACAGAAAGAACCTGCATGTCAGACCAATTGATCAATCATCGGCTGGGTGATTAAACAAATGCCTTTTTCGCTGCGGCGGAAACGTTTGGCATCCAACACAGGGTCTTGGCCCACGATCAGCCCTTCAGGAATTTGCACACTTGAATCGATGATTACTTTTGTCAGGCTGGCATTGCGGCCAATTTCAACATTGGGCAAAATGACAGCATCTTCCAAACTGGAAAATGAATTCACTCTGACATTGGTGAAAAGCAAAGCCCGTTTGATCGACGCGCCTGAAACAATGCAGCCACCAGAAACCAATGACGCGATGGCACTGCCGCGACGGCCTTCAAGATCGTGGACGAATTTTGCTGGTGGTGTCACTTCGCCATACGTCCAGATTGGCCAATCACGATCATAAAGATCCAATGCGGGCAACGTATCCGTCAAATCAATATTGGCTTCCCAATAGGCGTCAATGGTTCCGGCATCACGCCAATAGGCATGCTTTTCCAAAGGCGAGCGCACGCAAGATTTCGAGAACCGATGCGCCACAGCTTTGCCGCTTTTTACAACATAGGGAATGATGTCTTTGCCAAAGTCGCGCGATGAATTTGGGTCTGCCGCATCACGGCGTAGCAAGCCGGCCAAAAATTTCGTTTCAAAAACATAAATACCCATGGAAGCCAATGCTATGTCTGGGTTGCCGGGAATGGCTGGTGGATCTTTGGGTTTTTCCACAAATGCCGTAATGACGTCGTGTTCATCGACGGCTAAAACACCAAAGCCTGTGGCTTCCATGCGCGGAACTTCCAGCACACCGATTGTTACATCGGCTGCAGAATCCACATGCTGTTGCAACATTGGTTCATAGTCTTGCTTATAAATGTGATCGCCAGCAAGGATGACGATATATTTAACATTATAAGTCTCGATGATATCTAGGTTTTGATAAACCGCATCTGCGGTTCCAGCATACCATTGATCTTCAGAAACGCGTTGGCTTGCGGGGAGAATATCAAAACTTTCATTACGCTCTGTGCGAAAGAAGTTCCAACCGCGCGTCAAATGGCGAATTAAACTGTGGGCCTTATATTGAGTAGCAACACCGATGCGCCGAATGCCTGAGTTCATCGCATTGGAAAGTGCAAAATCAATAATGCGCGATTTGCCACCAAAAGGCACGGCTGGTTTTGCACGTCTGTCGGTTAATTCCATCAGGCGGCTTCCCCGGCCTCCGGCCAAAACATAAGCCATTGTATCTCTGGCCAGTGGGCCTGACTTTTTTTGTTCACTCATAACAACACTCCCGGACGTTTATTATTTTTCGAATCTGAACATCACTGTGGCCAAGGGTGGAAGTGTAATCAAAGCAGATGCAGGTTTTCCGTGCGAAGGTTCTTTTGTGCCTTCAATTTTTCCCTGATTTCCTTTGCCTGTCCCCCAATAAGTTTCAGCGTCGCTGTTAAAGACTTCACACCAAGTTCCATGCTTTGGCAAGGGCAGGCGGTAATTTTCGCGCACAACAGATGTGAAATTTGAAATCGCCACCACTGGGCTCTGGCCATCGCCTGAATGACGCACCCAAGCAAACACCGAGTTTTCAGCATCATCACCAATCAACCATTCAAAACCCTCTGGCTCGCAATCACGCGCATAAAGTGCTGGGGAAGATTGATAGAGATGGTTTAAATCACGCAACATGGTTTGCATGCCTTTATGCGGGCCATGCTGCAGCAAATTCCAATCAAGCGATTGCGTGTGGTTCCATTCTGTCCACGGGGCCATTTCTTGGCCCATGAATAAAAGCTTCTTTCCAGGATAGGCCCACATAAAGGCCAAATACGCGCGCAAGGTTGCAAATTTCTGCCAATCATCGCCCGACATTTTTGCCAGCAGTGAGCCTTTTCCATGCACCACTTCATCATGCGAAAGCGGCAAAACGAAATTTTCGGTGAAGGCGTAAAGCAAACCAAACGTCAGATCATTGTGGTGGTGTTTGCGATAAACTCCCTCACGCTGCATATATTGCAACGTGTCGTGCATGAAGCCCATGTTCCATTTGAAACCAAAGCCAAGGCCGCCCACGCTTGTTGGTTTTGAAACGCCTGGGAAGGCTGTCGACTCTTCGGCGATGGTCATAATGCCGGGGTGTTGGCCATAGGTTTCGTGGTTCATGCGTTGAAGGAAGGCAATGGCTTCCAAATTTTCACGACCACCAAATTGGTTGGGGATCCATTCGCCCTCTTTGCGGCTGTAATCCAGATAGAGCATCGAGGCTACGGCATCCACGCGCAAACCATCTAAATGATAACGTTCAAGCCAGAACAATGCATTGTTCAACAGAAAACTTTGCACTTCTTTGCGGCCGAAATTATAGATCGCGGTGTTCCAATCGGGGTGGAAACCTTGGCGCGGATCAGCATGTTCATAAAGTGCTGTGCCATCAAAGTTTGAAAGGCCGTGTTGATCTGTTGGAAAATGCGCTGGCACCCAATCTAAAATAATGCCGATGCCAGCGGCATGGGCTTTATCAACAAAATCAGCAAATCCTTCCGGGTCGCCAAAACGTGATGTTGGCGCAAACAAGCCTGTGGGTTGATAGCCCCACGATGGATCATAAGGATGTTCGCTTACCGGCAACAATTCGATGTGGGTGAAGCCCATGTCTTTGACATAGGCTACAAGCTGGTCAGCCAGCTCGGCATAAGTTAAGAACTTGTCGCCTTCATTTTTGCGCCAAGAGCCTAAGTGCACTTCATAAATGCTGATGGGCACGCGGCGTTTGTCTGGCGCCACACGGGCTTTTAAATAGTCAGCATCTGTCCACTTAAAATGATCAGTGCGGGTGATGCGAGAGGCCGTGTTGGGGCGCAGTTCTGCGGCAAAACCATAGGGATCGGACTTCAGATGAAGGCCATCGTGAACGTCGATAATTTCATATTTATAGCCTTGGCCCAACTTCGCGCCCGGCACGAAAATTTCCCACACACCAACGTCCATGCGTTTGCGCATGACGTGCAGGCGGCCATCCCATTGGTTAAAATCACCCACCACCGAAACGCGTTTTGCATTTGGTGCCCACACAGCAAAATGAACACCAGCAACGCCATCCATCGTTAAAGGATGTGCACCCAACTTATCATAAAGCTTAAGGTGATTGCCCTCGGCCATAAAATAATCATCTTGGGGGCCAAGCACCGGCCCTATTGAATAAGCATCAAGCACCGTCCATGAGCCGGTAGAATTGGCGCATTGATATTGAATGGTTTGTTGCTGGGAAGCTTTTACTTTGCCTTCAAAAAAGCCCGCTTTGTGCACGCGTGTAAGTTCGCCCAATGGCTTGCCATCTTGTGATTGCGCTTGAACAGTTTCAGCACCAGGAATAAAGGCGCGTGCCACAAATGATTTGCCCACCGGATGCAAACCCAATACAGAAAATGGGTTATCGTGCCTGCCATTTACAATGGCTTCGATTTCGGGGCCGCTCGTTTTCCACTTCGGTTCGGCCATTTCCGTTCAACCCTTAGCCCGCAGGCACTTTCCAAATATCACGCGCATATTCACGTATCGTACGGTCTGATGAGAACCAGCCCATGTGAACGCTATTCTGAATCGCTTGATGCGTCCAGTCCCTTTGCGTAGCCCACAACGCATCAACCTTGCGCTGCGTTGCAGCATAGCTGTCAAAGTCAGAACCGACCATGAACCAATCACCGTTGTAAATTGAATCTACAATCGGACGATAAAGATTAACGTCACCATCGCTGAATTCACCCAATGATAAAGCCTGCAAAACGGCTTTTAGTTTTGTGGAACTATCAACAATTGCACGGCCATCAATGCCCTTGGCGCGGCGTGCCTCAACTTCATCTGCTGTTAAACCAAAAATGAATATGTTGTCGGCACCCACGTGTTCGCGCATTTCAACATTGGCACCATCCAATGTTCCAATCGTCAGCGCACCATTCAACGCGAACTTCATATTGCCTGTGCCAGAAGCTTCCATGCCCGCAGTTGAAATTTGTTCAGAAAGATCAGTGGCAGGCACAATCACCTCAGCCAAGCTGACGTTATAGTTTGCCATGAAAACAACTTTCAATGCGCCTTTTATGCTGGCGTCGTTGTTCACCACGTTGGCCACATCGTTGATCAATTTAATAATCAGTTTTGCCTGGAAGTAAGATGCCGCAGCTTTACCCGCAAATATTTTAACTCGCGGCGCAAATTTCGTGCCGGGATTTGCTTTCATAATTTGATAAAGCGAAATCGTTTCCAAAATATTCAAAAGCTGGCGTTTATATTCATGCAACCGCTTCACTTGCACGTCGAACATGGCGGTTGGATCAACATCAATATCGTTGGTTTTTTTAATCAGTGCAGCGAGTGTTTTTTTATTATTCAACTTGATGTCAGCAAACTTTTTCATAAAAGCGGCCTCGCCCGATTTGGGGCCAGCCCGTGACAGCAGTTCAGCATTATCAAGAGACTCTGGCCCTGCTGCTTGCGTTAACAGTTTTGAAAGTTCGGGATTAACGCCGCGCAACCAGCGACGTGGCGTAATGCCGTTGGTTTTGTTGTTGATGCGGTTTGGATAAAGTGCGTGCAAATCTTTAAACACGTTTTTCTTCATCAGTTCGGTATGCAAAGCTGAAACCCCGTTCACGCTGTGTGAACCCGCAAATGCCAATTGTGCCATGCGTACACGTTTTGCGCCGTGTTCATCGATCAATGAAACTGAAGCCACATATTCGGGGGTCGAACCCATCATGTTGCGGGCACGAACAATCATCTGATCATTGATGGCATAAATGATTTGCAAGTGACGCGGCAACATGCGTTCGAATAATTGCAACGGCCAACTTTCCAAAGCTTCAGAAAGCAGCGTATGGTTTGTATAGCTCATTACACCTTGGGTAATTTCCCAAGCTTTGCTCCATGCCACTTTATGATCATCCACCAAAAGGCGCATCAATTCGGCAATGGCAATGGCAGGATGTGAATCATTAATTTGAACCGCAGCTTTTTCTGTCAGGTTCAATACATCTGGATATTGCTGCAAATGGCGTCGGATGATGTCTTGCAATGATGCTGACGAGAAGAAATATTCTTGGCGCAAACGCAGTTCTTGGCCCGCGGGTGTTGAGTCCGATGGATAAAGCACGCGCGTAATAGTTTCGGCGCGGGTTTGCCCTGAAAGGGCGCCAGCAAAATCGCCGCGATTAAATTGTTCGAGTTGCAAAGGATCAACCGGGCGTGCCGACCACAGGCGCAGCGTATTCACACGCTTGGCGCGCCAGCCCACCATGGGAACATCAAAGGCCGTTGCCAGCATCACTTCATCAGGCTGCCACTTTCCATGGGGCATTCCATCTGCATCTTTTTCGGCGGTGGCCACGCCGCCGAACTGAATTTTATAGGCGGCTTCACGTCTGGCAAATTCCCATGGGTTGCCGTTCACCAACCAATCTTCTGGCGCTTCAACCTGCCAACCGTCTTTAATAAGCTGGCGGAACAAGCCGTTGTTATATCGAATGCCATAGCCATAAGCAGGAATGTTCAAGCTGGCCATGCTTTCCATGAAACATGCGGCCAAGCGACCAAGGCCGCCATTGCCCAAAGCTGCGTCAGGCTCCAGCATTTCAGCGAGATTAAGATCAACACCAAGGTTTTTAAGCGCAGCCTCATAGTTTTGGGTGATGTCGAGGTTGCTCAACGCATCGCGCAGCAATCGACCGATCAAAAATTCGAGTGAAAGATAATAGACGCGCTTGGCTTGGGCCTTATAGGCTTCTCGTGTTGACTCCATCCAGCGATCAATAATCTGGTCGCGTAATGTTAAAATAACTGCATTCAACCAATCATGGGGCTTAGCTGCCGGTTGGTCTTTGCCGATGGAATATTTTAGCTTTGCAACGATATCAGTTTGAAGTTTTTCGATTGTGTTCATGCGTGAAAGAAGCCTGCCGATTTGCGCTATTGCGAGATTGAATTATCAAGTGAAAGATTCGCCAGCGTAAATCAAGTGGTAATCCACCCTCTAAAAAGCTTGGCCAGATGTGCCTAAAATTAGTGCATTTCGTATCAGTCGTTCATGCCCCGCTGAAGCGCCTTGATGCGTTGGGCCAAAGAAATAACATTCGCCATGGCTCCTGATTTCTTGGGCGCATGCGCTGGGCCAGGCACTACTTTGTCTGCGCCAGTGCTGTTGGCCAGCATTGCATCAAGTTCTTCTAATTCACGCTGAATGGCTTTTGCGCTTGCTTCGGTTTCATCGAATTGATTTTGCAAATTCGCATGAAGTGTTTCGGTTTCCAACGCCACCGAAGTTTCTGGTGGTGGAGCAATTTTCTGTTCTGTTTGCCTTGTCATATCTGCAGAAATTGATGTGAGTTCAGCCACGCGTTGCATCAAACGATTTTCCGGGGTTGGTGCAACCACAACCGAAGTTGGTTGTTTCAAATTTAATGCGGTGCGCAATTCTTCATTTAAATTGCCAACCAGCGCATTTTTATCACGCAGATTAATGCTGAGTTGCCGGAAAGAGTCTTGAAGTTTGGTCAATTCGGTTTCCTTGCGGCCCGCCTCTGCCATCAAGTTTTCGATGGTCTGATTTGAAGCCAACAAATCTGATTGATAGACTTCGAGTTGATTTTTCACGCTCGATAATTCATCTTCTCGCTGTTTCAAGGCATCATCTTTGCCTTCCAAGTCTTGCAGTAAAGATTGAACGCGATTGCGGTTGCGCGACACTTCGGCCATTTGCTCTGTCATCCGCGCTTTTATGTCGTCTAATCGAAGTTCAAGCTTCCTTGCCATTACGGCATGTTCAGCACGTAACCGGTCACGATCAGCCTGCAGTTCCAGCATGGCAACGGGTACTTGCTTTGCGCTCCGCCTTGCGCCCGCACGGGCGGCAACGTTCCAGAAAACACGCCCGAACAAAAGAAAAAATACAAAGGTTAGGGCTGAACCCAGCGCTAAAACCATAAGGGTCTCGATTTGAGACATTACACCACCTACATTTGTCCACGCACGTTCTTGCAACTTCGCAAAGCAAGAAGTGTTCCAGACTGGTGTTGTTAACCTATTTCAACGCGGTTTGCGATGGCGGATGGGCATTTTTTGAAATTAATTTATGCCCATCGCACAGGAGATATCGTTCAGGCAATATCTCGGTCAGAACGGATTCCAAGTATTGCGCGGCGTATATTTCAAATACCCAATATTTGCGCCAAGCCTTGCGCCAACCCCGGTGCGGATGGGTGCTAAGGTAATATCGTCTTTACGTTGAAAATTCACGCCCAAACCGCCCACAAGGTAGGCAGAACCTTCAACGCCGCCAAAGCGCGTATAAAGATCTTCTGGCGATTGTGAATTATAGACCAGCGTTAAAGTGCGTGAGCCATTGCCGCCAAAATCAAAGCCAACTGATGGGCCTTGCCAGAAAATGTGCTTTTTGACACCGTTCTTATAATAGATGGTGCCTTCACCATAGCGCAGGCCGCCTATAAATGCGCCAGAACCCTCTTCGCCCACGATGTAGGCCGTTGGCTGACCCTGTGATTGAAAGACATATTCAACGGCTTCTGCAATGCCGCGCGATGTTTTGCCAAAGAATTGGTGGCCTTGGGCAATAATTTCATCGGGCGTATAGGTGTTTGAAGACTGTGGTGCCTTTGAAATAGAACCCGGATAAATCGTTTTCGCCATTGCCGGAACTGCGCCAGCACTTAAAGCCAACACCAATGCAATTTTTGAAATTGTTTTAAAAATCATAGATTTTACCTCATTCACAAGCCCCGAAATATAAACGCCGAATAGGGCGCCAACAGGGCAAAAATCCGTCCGAGACGTGGTTTTGTCATGGATGGCTTTCAACTTGGTTAATGGATTACAAATATTAGGACTTGCCGCGTGCAATGAAAGCGCCGTTGGCGAAGGAATGATCGACTTTGCCATATAAAAACGCATCGTCTGTGGGTTGCGTTACGCTGCCGCCAGCGGCGCAAAGAACGGCATGGCCAGCGGCTGTGTCCCATTCCATTGTGCGACCAAAACGTGGATAAAGATCGGCCATGCCCGACGCGATGCGGCAGAATTTGAGCGACGATCCGGCGTTTATCAATTTTTCAACTTTTGTTTGAGCGATAAAGTTTTCGGTGTCTTTGTCTAAATGCGAACGGCTTGCCAAAACTGTGGCACCTGTTGTGGGCAGGGCGCGCGCTGATATCTCAGTGAACGATGCGGCGTTGAAAGGCTGATCAACAAGAAGGTTTGTCTGAAACGCACCCACGCCAATTTGACCAATATAAAGTTCACCCAAAGCTGGGGCATAAACCACACCCATGATGGGATGGCATTTTTCGATCAATCCAATATTCACGGTGAATTCGCCATTGCGTGAGATAAATTCTTTGGTGCCGTCTAGTGGGTCCACCAGATAAAAAGCGTCGCCGATTTTAGTTTGTTTGCCCGCTGCCATTTGTTCTTCAGCGACTACGGGCAATGCATTGCCCAGCCGTTTCAATATAATTGCTTCAGCAACTTCGTCTGCGGCGGTGACAGGAGACTGATCGGATTTCAATTCAGATTTAAAATCCGAGTTGTAAATTTCCATAATCGCTTTGCCTGCATCATGGGCAATTTGGGCGAGATTCAAAAGCTGTGCTGAGGGAGTCATAGACACTCTCATCATCGCAAAGCTGTGTTTCGTCAATCAGGAAAACTTTTGCGAAGTTTGTTATAGAGAAGTTACACGAATCACTTTTGGGGCTTGCCATGACCGGACATTTGCGACTTTCTGACCTTGATCTTGCGGCCTTGCTGTGTTCGCGCGTTTGCCATGATGTCATTTCACCTGTTGGTGCCATTGCCAATGGATTGGAGTTGATGGACGATCCTGAAACGGATGCAGAAATGAAAGCTACGGCTTTTGATATGATTAAATCTTCAGCCAAAACAGCAACAGCAAAATTGAAATTTTGTCGCATTGCCTTTGGTGCTGCGGGGTCTGCTGGCTCTTTGATTGATATGACAGAGGCAGGTGAAGTTGCGCGCGGTTTTGTGGGTGAAGAAAAAGTGAAGTTGGAATGGCTGGCACCACGTGAAAACCGCCCAAAGCAAGAAGTGAAGCTTCTTTTGAATATGTTGTTGTTGGCAATTGCGGGTATCCCGCGCGGTGGCGTGGTGACAGTTGCCGTTGAGGGGCGGAATTTTTCTGTGAAGGCAACAGGTGAACGCGCTAAAATTAACGAAGGCTTGGCTTCTGCATTGGCTGGCACAGCTGACCAAGCATCGTTTGATGCGCGCTTAATCCAACCCTATTATGCGCGTGTTTTGGCGCAGGCAGCCGGATTGAACATCGCCATGGTAATGGAAACTGCCGATACAGTTGCCGTTACTGCTGTGCCACTTGAAGAAACAGCAGCGGCTTAATTCAATTTTTACGCATTAAAAAAAGCTGTTCTTAACGATCCGATCAAGCAGTGTGAATTTAATAAAATTTTACTACAACGCGTAAGCGGTTGTGCAGGGTTGTAAGGCTATCGGTTTCCCAACAAGAAAATAGGGAAGTCGTTAAATGTCGATAATAAATGCGCCGGCCAATGGTGGAACCGTCTATGGATCGGTTGCCGCAGACCAGATTATTGGAAGTGCAAAGAATGATATTCTTTTTGGCCTTGCTGGCGATGATATAATCAATGGTGGCGACGGCGATGATGTGATTTCTGGCGGCAGTGGTGCTGACCATCTTGATGGTGGAACAGGGATAAACACAGTAACGTTTGCAGATGCGACAGCTGGTGTAACTTTAGCATTTGCGAATACCGACGTTTATGGAATTGGCGGCCAATTTACAAATCACGCTACGGGCGGCATCGGAGGTGATGCTGCTGGTGACACATATACCAACTTCCAAATTTTTATCGGCACCAGTTTTGACGACCACGTCTATGGCGCAGACACGCCAATGACGTATTATCTTGGCGCAGGCAATGATGTGTTTGATAACAGCTATTATTCAGTGACTGTTGACACGATTTACGCTGGCGCTGGCAATGATGTGGTTTGGAGTGGTGCTGGAAATGACTATCTGGACGGGGGCACTGGCAATGACCAACTTTTTGGCGAATTGGGTGATGACACTTTAGTCGGTGGCCAAGGTGCAGACAATTTGGATGGTGGCGAAGGCATTGATACAGCCGATTATTCTGCTTCAAATGCCGCTGTAAATGTTAGTCTTTCCACGGGCCAAGGCCATGGCGGAGATGCTGAGGGTGATACTCTCGTTTCAATCGAAAACTTAACCGGATCAGCCTTCAACGACATTTTGACTGGCGATGCTGGCAACAACGTGATTGTTGGCGGCGCAGGCGATGATGTTATTTCCGGCGGTGCAGGTGCAGATAAGCTCGATGGCGGCGCTGGCGTTGATACAGTTACATTTGCCAATGCAAAAGCAGGCGTTACTTTGGCTTTCACTGCCATGGATGAACATGGCATTGGTGATGAATTTGCCAACCACGCCGCTGGCGGCATTGCAGGTGATGCGACTGGCGATACATATGCCAATTTTGAGGTGTTCATCGGCTCTGCATTTGACGACAAGGTTGGCGGTGCAGCTACAGCGATGACTTATCATTTGGGTGCTGGCAACGATGTTTTCGACAATGTAGAAACGCAAAATGTTGTCGACACGGTTTATGGCGATGAAGGTAATGATACAATCTGGACAGGCGCTGGTAACGACTATCTGAACGGCGGCACAGGCGATGACAAGCTGTTTGGTGAAAACGGCAATGACATATTGGTTGGCGGCCAAGGTGCTGATGCACTGAACGGCGGCGACGGTATCGACACCGCGGATTATTCCGCTTCGGCTGCGGGTGTAAATGTTAGCCTGCTAACAGGCCAAGGCCATGGTGGCGATGCTGAAGGCGACACATTGGTATTGATTGAAAACCTGACAGGTTCAAACTTTAACGATACTTTGATCGGCGATGCAGGCAACAATGTTCTTATTGCTGGTGCTGGCGATGACGTGCTTGTTGGCGGCGCTGGTGCCGATGTTCTTAACGGCGGCGATGGCATTGACACAGCTGATTATTCAACGTCTTCGGCTGCAGTGAATGTCAATCTGGAAACAGGCGTGGCCCACGGTGGTGATGCTGAAGGCGACACACTAATCAGCATTGAAAATCTTGTTGGTTCAAAATTTGATGACGTGTTGGTCGGCGATGCCAACGTGAATAAAATTTACGGCGGTGATGGCAATGATACAATCACTGGCGGCCATAATGATGATTTCATGTATGGCGGAAATGGCAATGACACCTTCTTGGTGGAATGGTCTTATCATGGCGACACATATGATGGTGGTGATGGCATTGACACGTTTAATGCCGATGTTCCTGTTCTCAACGGCTATAAGCAAGAAATTGATTTGGCCACGGGCACCAACAATTGGGAAGACCATTTCATCAGCATTGAAAACCTGGTTGGCAGCGCCAACGACGACAAGTTCTGGGGCACAGATGGTGTTAACGTGTTCTGGGGCCGCAATGGCAATGATTTGCTTGATGGCCGCGGCGGCGACGATAAGCTTTACGGTGAAAGTGGTGATGATACGCTTTTAGGTGGAGCTGGCAACGATTTGTTGGATGGCGGCACAGGCAACGACATTCTGGTTGGCGGAATAGGCGCTGATATCTTGATCGGCGGTGCTGGCATTGACGTGGCAGATTATTCGACATCTTCGGCCGCGGTCAATGTGAACTTGAACACAGGCACAGGCTTCGGCGGCGATGCTGAGGGCGATACACTTTCGCAGATTGAAAATCTTATCGGTTCAAAATTCAATGACACTTTGACAGGCGATGCAGGCAACAACACGATTGATGGTGGTGCTGGCAATGATGTGATTGTGGGCAGTAAAGGCAACGATACGTTGATTGGTGGTGCTGGCAACGACACTGTTGATTATTCAGCAAGCTCTGCTTGCATGACGGTTAATTTGGGGCTTGGAACTGCAACTGGTTGTGGTGGCAAGGCAGACACGCTGCAATCTATCGAAAATGTTGTGGGCTCAATTTATGCCGACTTTATCACTGGTGATGCAGCAGCAAATAATTTGTTCGGTGGCGCAGGCAACGACCATTTTTACGGATCTGGCGGTGGTGATCATTATGACGGTGGCGCTGGTTCAGATTGGATCGACTATCGTTCATCACTCGTTGCTGTAAACGTAAACCTTATGACGGGAATTGGCCAAGGTGGCCTGGCCCAGGGTGATACCTATACCAGCATCGAAAATATCAAAGGTTCGGCTGGCGATGATACGCTTATTGGCGATAACAATGCCAACGTGATTTATGGTTATGCTGGCAAAGATCACATCGAAGGCGGCGGCGGCAATGATGTGATTTATTCTGGCGGTGGCGGCGACTATATTGATGGCGGGGCTGGCATTGACACATTGAGCTATTCAGATTCTTGGAGCAAGGTTGTGGTCAACCTCACTACCGGCATTGGCCAAGGCGGAGCTGCGGCATTTGACACAATCTTGAATATTGAAAACTTGGTTGGTTCTAAATTTGATGACGTGTTGACAGGAGATGCTGGCAACAACACATTGAATGGTGGTGCTGGCAAAGACATATTGCACGGTGGTGCAGGCGCTGATTTGCTGATCGGTGGATCAGGTGCCGACGTGCTTGATGGTGGCGATGGTGTTGATACGGCAAGTTATTCCAACGCACACACAGGCGTTACTTTAAGCCTGCTGACGGGTGGAACCATAAATGCTGATGCCAGCCAAAATGGCATTCAACCTGTGGTCAGCACAATATGTTGCCCCGATGACTTGCTTGCAAATGGCGATGGCGCAGCACCAGTTGATGGAAGCTATACAGCTGTCAACGGTGTAACTGATGCGACTGGAGATACCTACATTGGCATTGAGAACGTGCTGGGTTCAGCCTTCAATGACAAAATTACTGGCGATGCTGGCGACAACCGCTTAAACGGTGGTGCAGGCAATGACATTCTCAATGGCGGCGGCGGCAATGACATGTTGATCGGTGGCATTGGCAATGACTTGCTGACAGGCGGAGCAGGCGCTGACGTGTTTCAATTCAGCGCTGATTTTGGCAATGACACAATTACAGATTTTTGGTTTGGCCTTGGTCGCACTGATCGTGTGCAATTGATTGGCACAGATATTCATAGCTGGGCTGATGTTTTGTCTCATATCAACGATACTGCCAACGGTTTGGTATTAAGCGTTGATGCGGGGCATGACTCGATCACTTTTGCCGGCTTGCATCTTAACCAACTGGTTGCTGACGACTTCTTGTTTGCCTAATTTTAGTTGGATTTTGTGCTGACCAACATTGGCTGGCGGGCAGGTTGAAGGCTTTCCCAAGCGGTTGCCGAATATTGCGATTGGCGCTTGAGAAATGTGTAGCCAGTGTTGTCCCACCGCAAAATCTCGTTGCGGCGATTGTCGAGAATGTAGTCACCTTTATCAGTGACCACAGTCAGCACGGCGTGGCCTTCTCCGGCTTCGTCTAACACAACGGTGATCAACAAAACGTCAGGGCTAAATCCCATGCCAACCAGATAGCGTTTTTTGAGCAACACAAAATCTTCGCAATCGCCAGCATTGGTCGGATAAGTCCAGAAGTCGGCAGTTCCATAAAGTTCCATGTCTGACACCGGGCGAATTTTTGTCTGCACATATGTGTTCACTTGCGCAATCATGGTCCACTTTTCCGTGGTAAGGTTCAGTTTTTCCTTTGAACCGTTGGCAAAGCGACATTCATCTTGGCCGCGGCCACAAAACTTAACATAACCAACCGGTGGAAGAGTTTTGCCAAAAACGTCTGCACTGGCTTGGTTGTGGGTTGGTAAAGCGAATTTGCCAGACTGTTCAGCCTCAGCAAATTTGCTGAACGCTAAAACCATCCAAATCACACTCAGAAACGCAACACACCGGTACAACATAGTTAAAAAAATTAACCAATGATTGTGGCGGAGTCTACGATAGAGTTAATAGTTGGTTAACGGCGGCGGGCCGACGTTTTTATTGCAGGGCCTTGTCTGTCAATGTTTTGAGAAACGCGACAATTGAACTTATTTCAGCCTCTGTTAAGCGCGGCTGTTCACCTGGTTTGCGATCATAGGGAACTTCACTGGTGTTAACGTTGGCTTGCGCCGCAAGTTTTGTGTCATCAAATTTTTGTATTTTGCCGTCGGACAGTTTTGGATACCACTGCTCTGGATTTGTATCGCGCCTGACATAGAAGGCAACCGCGTCTTTCAGGTCATTGAATTTGCCATTATGAAAATATGGCGCGGTTAATTCAATGTTGCGCAGTGTTGGAACTTTGAAAGCGCCGCAGAATGACGCAAGATCAGCGCCAGCGGGCAACAGGGTTTGCAAGCCTTCACGTTGGCACAGGCCCTCATCAAAAATAGCAGAATTTGCATTTGCTGGAATTTCAGAATTCCGGGGAACTCCCAAATTGTCGTAGGTGAAATCGGTGAACAGCCAATCTTTTGGATTTTGCGACTTAACATCTCCAACATGACAGCTGATGCAATTTCCTTTTTGTGGGTCTTTGAAAAGCTCAAAGCCAGCCGTCTCTTGGGCTGTGAGTTGGGCTTTGCCTTGCAAATAATTATCGAACTTTGATGTGAAAGGAGCAAATGTTTCGCTGCTTTCAAATGCTGCAATGGCTGTTCCAATATTGCTCATAACGAGTGTTGCATCGCCGCCCGCGGCTTTTCCAAAAACAGATTCATATTGGGAAAAGTTTGGGCCGCTGCGCAATTTGGTGGCAATCATTTCCATGCCTGTGTTGTTCATTTCCAGGGGATTGAGTAAGGGGCCGTGAACTTGATCTGCCAGAGTGTTGGCGCGTCCGTCCCAAAAAAGGCCACCTGTTGGCGTATATTCCATCTCACCCTTTTCGTTTTTCGCGGCGGCAATCGAAAATGGTGGGCTGAATGCCATATACATAATTGTGGGCACGTTGCGGTTACCATGTTTGTCGGCCGTGCTGCCTTGCGCAACTGCTGTAACCGCAGAGCCAGAATTGCCTGTGAAGGCCAAAGTGGCTGAATGGCAAGACGCGCAAGATTGGCCGGGCGGATTTGAAAGCGATGAATCGTTGAACAAATCTTTGCCAAGCTGTTGAAGCGCAGTCAGCGGTTCTGCCGAACAGGATGTTGCGAAACAAAAAATTGCAAATGAAGCAATTTGCATGCGGAGTTTGTTTGGGTGGCGCAAAATTATCAAAATCCTTATATCCGACTAATTTAGTCGTATATAAGGATTTCGAATTGGTCAAGCCTTTTAAAATAGAAAAGTCCGGTGTTTCCACCGGACTTTAAATCTCGAGCACGATCAACTTCATTTTTGATGTGGAGTGATCGTGCAGGGTGACCTGCAATTCTATCAGGCGATCTTCAGCATCTCTTCTTCGTCCATTCCGCCCATGGAAGGTGCGCCTTCGCGCAGCACATAACCACGACCCCAAACGGTTTCGATGAAATTTTTGCCTTCTGCAGCATTGGCCAATTTCTTGCGCAGCTTACAGATAAACACGTCAATGATTTTCAACTCAGGCTCATCCATGCCGCCGTAAAGATGGTTGAGGAACATTTCTTTTGTGAGCGTTGTGCCTTTGCGTAAGGACAATAGTTCCAGCATTTGATATTCTTTGCCGGTGAGATGAACACGTTGGCCGCCCACTTCCACGGTTTTTGTATCAAGATTGACCAGCAATTCGCCGGTGAGAATAACCGATTGAGCGTGGCCCTTGGAACGACGAACCACTGCGTGAATGCGTGCAACAAGCTCATCCTTGTGGAAGGGTTTGGTCATATAATCATCGGCACCAAAGCCCAGGCCCTTCACTTTGTCTTCAATACCAGCAAGGCCTGAAAGAATAAGGATTGGGGTGCCCACTTTGGACACGCGCAAGGATTTCAACACTTCATAACCAGACATATCTGGCAAGTTGAGATCGAGCAGAATGATGTCGTAATCATAGAGCTTGCCCAAATCCACGCCTTCTTCGCCAAGGTCCGTGGTGTAAACGTTGAAGCCTTCTGACTTCAGCATCAGCTCTATGCTTTGTGCTGTCGCCGTATCGTCTTCAATCAACAATACCCGCATCTTAATCCCCTTCATCTTTCGATTCCGATCAATGCGGAATCTTTCATTCACTTCGCAGCTGAACAGACTACGAAAAATTAACCCTGATCATTAAGATACGCTTAGAAAGGTTAACAAAACCTAAGCTGAAAACACACATTTTTAATAAGTACACCACTACCTATGGTAGGTTTTCAGAAAATACCGCTATATCTTGTGGTTGGTTGCTTTAACGATTTGAACTTAAACAAAACACCGACAAACAAGAGCAAGTTTACTTGGTCTTAAACCCGTTCGTTCATCATGCAGAGCAAGCGAACGATTTCCAACACCTAGTTGATTCGGGGAATCGTGAACAGAGTCGTTAATTGAGTAAGGGCGAATGTTTCGCCAAGTAAGTAGCGTTGAGTGAGGTTATGATGCGTTCAAGAGAAAGTCTTTTAAGGCTGAACCGTTTTCGGGTTGAAGATTGTCGCCGACAAGTTGCCGATATGGATTTGATGATTCAAGATTTGATGCGAAAGCATGATGATCTTGATAACCATGTGAAGTTCGAAGAACAACGAACTGGCGTTACTGATCCCAACAATGTGAACTATTCCATGGCCGCCAAATCTGTTCGCACGCGCCGTGATAATATTTTAAAAACCGTTGGTGAATTGCGCGATCAACATGAAGCGATGATTGAACGCCTGAAAGATGCTGAAGCCGATTTGCGCAAAATTGAAATGTTGGTGGAAAAAGAAACACCAGCCGTAAAATCGCCGATTGTTGCCGCACCCGCTATGATGGCTGGTGTTGTGATGGCACGCTAGTTGCCCACACGAGATTGAATTCAAGGCTCACGCTTTTGGTGCGTGGGCCTTTAGTTTTTCGTAGTAGGGCAGGGCCTGGTCGGCAATCTTTTGCAAGGCAATTGGCAATTCTATTTTTTTTGAAATGGGCGCATCAAACTGCATTGAGCCCCACGCGGCATTATACCAATGCGTTGCCCAAATGCCGTCAAAGGGTTTTGGGCCTTTAGGCCAGCTTAACATCGTATCTTGAAAAGATATGCCCAAAGCATGGCACAGATGTTCAAAACTTTTGCGTGGGTTTGCAAGATGAAAATCTGCGTCAACAACTGGCGGCGCAGAGCCTAAGTGATTTGCGACCAGATCGAATATTTCTGCCTGCTCTAAAAATCCAATCGCGTGCAATGAAACTTCATCGTGTTTTTTAGCATAGCTGGCCAGAACTTTCTCAGGTGAACGAATGAGAAAAGCGTTTTGAAGTTTTAAAATAAATCCGCGATCAAACTGTGGCAGCATGTGATGGGTCATGTGCTTTTGATAGAAAATGGGTTTGGCAGCAGGTGCTGTGCAGATGGTTTCAACCTTGTGCCAATCACATTCCATGGCGCCTAATATTTCTTCGCGCATGGGGTGGGCAAGGCCTGTGGTTTTTAAATATGCGCCGTAAAACGGTTCGTCCCATGCCACGCAATCGGAACGATTCCCAAAAGCATACATCATGGCCGTGGAGATGTTGCGGGGGCCAGACCACATGGCAATGTTTGTCATAGACTGCGTGTCGCCTCTGCTTTTGCCAATTTTTTATAAGCCTCGCTCAAGCGCATCGTGATTGGCCCGGCCCCGACCCATTCCTCAGTTGACATGGGGTGCCGCACGGGTCTGCCATCAATGATGCGCACCGGCGTTGCGCCTGCAAAAGTGCCAGTTACAAAGGCTTCATCTGCGCCGTAAACATCATAAAGCGAGAACTGCCTTTCGAAAACGGGAATTGAAAGCTCTGTACACAGACGAATTATCACGCTGCGGGTAATGCCCGGAATGCAATATTGCCCGCTTGATGTCCAGACTTGGCCGCGCCGAACAATAAAGAAATGTGTTGAATTACACGTCGCCACAAAGCCCAGCGGGTCTAACATCAGGGCTTCATCAGCACCTGCATTTGCAGCCTGAATACAAGCGGTTATGCAGTTTAGTTTAGAATGTGAATTAAGTTTTTGATCTTGCACATCTGGCGCACCTCGGCGGACGTTCACCGTGTGCAAACTAAGCCCGCGAGTCATTTGATCAGCGCTTGGTTGTTTATATTCAGGAATAATCACAATTGTTGCTGGCGAGATCGTTACACGTGGATCTTGATAGGGCGTTGATTTTACACCGCGCGTTACCATCAGCCTAATGTGCACGCCATCATGCATGGCATTTGCATCAATGCAATCAAACAGGCGCTTCACCAATTCATTTGGTGTGAGGCCAATATCCATGAAGATTGCTTTGGCACCTTCATAAAGCCTTTCGATGTGTTGATACAAAAACGGCACACCGCCGTTCACCAAACGCAACCCTTCCCACACGCCATCACCTAAAATGAAGCCTGAATCAAAAACCGAAACCATGGCTTTTTCGCGCGGCAAATTTTTGCCATTGACCGAAATCAAAATCGACGCGTTGCGTGGGTTTTGGGAAATATCGTGAAGCGATTGTGAAGTGTTTTGCATGGCCCTTTATGCGATGACAAAAGAAAAGATGAAAGGGGCATTGTGTCTGAGTTCAGTACTCGATATTCTTCATTAGGTAAGGTGCCGGTGAGAGCTGGAGAATCGGGAATGCGATGAAAAATCGCAACGTGCCCAACGCTGTAAGGTGGACGATGCAACGATTGCCACTTGCCAATATCGGCAGGGAAGGTGTTGCAAAGGTTGAAGCCGAAGTCAGAAGACCGGCCTTGCATCATAGTTTTTGCGCGTGGAAGCGCTGAAGCGTTGTGATGTGAGGGGATGAAAATGCTTGACCAAAACTCAAGTTTGGCGCCAGCAGGGCCGTTTAGTGCCGAAGAGCAGGCGGCGGTTTACCGTGCAATTTATACGCGCCGTGATGTGCGCAGCCAGTTTTTGCCAAGGCCTGTTGAGCCGGATGTTCTGAACAGGCTTTTAACTGCGGCCCATCATGCTCCGTCAGTTGGTTTCATGCAGCCATGGAACTTTATTGTTATTCGAGATGGGGAAACCAGAAGCCGAATTAGATTTGCCTTTGAAAATTCAAATGCAGAAGCGGCCACAATGTTCGAGGGCGAGCGGCGCACACTTTATAGTTCTTTGAAACTTGAGGGCATTGCCAGTGCGCCAATCAATCTTTGCATCACTTGTGATCGTGAACGCGGTGGCCCTGTTGTTTTGGGCCGCACCCATAACCGCGACACTGACCTTTATTCCACAGTCTGTGCTGTTCAAAATCTTATGCTTGCCGCGCGGGCAGAGGGAATTGGCGTAGGCTGGGTGAGCATTTTCAAAGACGATGTTTTGCGAACGATATTGAATTTGCCCGATCATGTGGTGCCGGTTGCTTATTTGTGTATTGGCTACGTTGCCGAACTTTATACTAAGCCAGAACTTGAAACGAAGGGCTGGGCCAAACGTGCGGAATTAAAATCGCTAATTTTTGAAAATGGCTGGGGAAAGCAGCCGTCTGACCAGGCTTGTTGATTGAGATCCAAAACAAAAAACGCGAAGCTTTCGCATCGCGTTTTCTGAATATCAAAACTTGACTAGTGTCGGTATTGTTGAATGCGCGTGGTGCGCAAGCCAGCAAGGCCGTGTTTTTCAATCGAACGCTGCCAGCCCAGATATTCTTCAACTGTTAGGGTATAACGGCTGCACGCCTCTTCGAGAGACAGTAAACCGCCCCGGACGGCAGCAACAACTTCCGCTTTGCGTCGGATAACCCAGCGATGGGATCCTGGCGGCGGAAGATCGGCTATCGTCAAGGGACTGCCATCGGGCCCGATGACGTAATTGACGCGTGGACGCAACTGACCATTCATATACGCATACTCACAAACTGACCTTGAGAAGGGCAAAGGCCCCTCGCACAATCTCAACTTGCCATCAGACCCTTTAAGAATGAGCTAAATGGAAATGAACAAATTGCAAAGACTTGTGCGTTTATGCCTCAATTCGATACAAAAGCGGGGGTGCTTGAAAGATTTTTGTAAAAAGCCCATGTGAAGCCCATGAATTCTAACCCCCATATCGAGCCCCGCGTGATCGAACTGGTCCATCAGGCGATGGCGTTGGAAGGCGATCCTGCCCAACACCGTATTGTTTGTGCGATGTCTGGCGGCGTGGATTCATCTGTGGCGGCGGCTTTGTTGAAACTTGCTGGATATGATGTTGTGGGAATTACGCTGCAACTTTATGACCATGGCGAGGCCATTAGGCGCAAAGGTGCTTGTTGTGCTGGTCAAGACATCCACGATGCCAGGCGGGTTGCTGCGGCACTGGATATTCCACATTATGTTTTGGATTTTGAATCGCGCTTTAAAGAAAGCGTCATTGATGATTTCGTTGAAGGCTATTTGCAGGGTGCAACTCCCATTCCGTGCGTGCGGTGCAATCAGACTGTGAAATTTGCTGATCTTTTGACGCGGTCGGCCGATCTCAATGCTTCTGCTATGGTAACGGGTCATTATGTGGAAAGCCGCCTTCGTGCCGAAACAACACATCGCGATTTGTTCACACCCGCAGACATGGCGCGCGATCAAAGTTATTTTCTTTTTGCCACCACACAAAAGCAGTTGGATTATTTGCGCTTTCCTCTCGGTCTTTTGACCAAGCCTGAAATTCGCATCATTGCGGAGCAACTTGGATTGATCGTGGCTGACAAGCCCGACAGCCAAGACATTTGTTTTGTGCCAGAGGGAAATTATGCTGATGTTATTTTGAAAATCAGGCCTGATGCGGCGCAAGCCGGAGAAATTGTCCATCTTGATGGGCGCATCTTGGGCCGCCACCAAGGTATCATCCATTACACCATTGGCCAACGCAAAGGCCTTGGCATTGGGGGCGGTGAAGTTCTTTTCGTCATCAAGCTTGATGCAGCAAACAGCCAAGTGATTGTTGGGCCGCGAGAGGCATTAAAACAAAATGAGATTCTGATAGCAGATGTGAATTGGCTTGGCGCTTTGCCGATTTCACGAGAGCCACAAAAAATCTTTGCTCGCATTCGGTCTACGCGCGCGCCCGTTGCGGCCAGCATTTGCCTTGAAAACGGTGATGTGGTTGTTGCAGTCGAGCACGGTGAATATGGAATCTCGCCCGGCCAAGCTTGTGTTTTTTACGAAGGCTTAGGTGCTGGTCAGCGTGTGTTGGGCGGCGGTTTCATAAAAATCGAAAAAACCGCTTTAGTGCGTGTGGCTTTTACCCGTTCGGCTGCCGCAGGTTCCGTTTCTGCTTGATTTAGCGGCGCTTTGTAACCTAAGTGCGACATGAATTGGAGTGGATATGCAAAACCAAAGCCAGCTAGAGAAAATGGACGAAAACGACGTTCGCGCAGCTTATCGTCGCTGGGCACCTGTTTATGACGCAACATTTGGACGGCTGGTGAAGGCTGGAATGCGCCAAGCGACCAAACAGGCCAATAATTATTCAGGCAAATTGCTTGACGTTGGTGTTGGCACAGGTTTGGCGTTGCCACATTATGGGCCGCAACTCAGCGTTACGGGTGTTGATCTATCTGGCGAGATGCTCGAACGCGCCAAAACCCGCGTGAAAAAGGCGCGCAGTGCAAACATTGAAGCACTGCTTGAGATGGATGCTTCTCATTTGAAGTTTGCTGACGAGACTTTTGATATTGTGATGGCAACTTATGTGCTGACCGTGGTGCCAGACCCTGTAAAAGTTGTGGAAGAGCTGGCCCGCGTGACCAAGCCGGGCGGCACTGTTATTATTGTCAATCATTTCAGCGTTGAAAATGGGTTGCGCGGCGCCATTGAAAAAGGGTTTGCAAAACATGCAACGAAACTGGGGTGGCGGCCAGAATTTCCGCTTGATACGCTTCTGGTTTGCGAGAGGCTACGGTTGGTTTCCATCCGTCCTGTAAAGCCTTTGGGCTTTTTTACATTGCTTGAATTCAAACGTATGGCTTGATTGCGTCTAACCGCAAGCTTCCATATAGTGGAGGGCAGGAGAACCTATGGCTAAGCTTCAATTAAAACCGAATATTGAACACGAATTAAAAAAAGGTATGGCTTGGTCGGTTCACGCCTTCACCACAAGTGGCATTGTTCTGGGATTTCTGGCGCTGGTTTCAGTTCTCAAAAATGATGCCGTGGCGGCTTTCATGTGGCTGGGGCTTGCATTATTTGTTGATGGCGTTGACGGAACTTTAGCAAGACGCGCGCGCGTTTCTGAATATACCCCGAATTTTGATGGCGCATCGCTGGATTTGGTGATCGACTTTTTTACTTATGTCGCTGTGCCAGCCTTAATGATTTATTGGTTTAATATGGTGCCTGCGCCTTTTCTTTTTTCAGCTTCAACTTGGAGTTTGATTTGCGCGGCGTTGATTATGGCAGTTTCCTGCTACACGTTTGCGAATGTTGGTATGAAGTCATTTGATTATTATTTTGTAGGCTTTCCGGCGATTTGGAATGTGGTGGTGCTCTATTTCTATTTGTTCAACACGGGTTGGCTGGTCAATCTGATTACAATTTTGGCACTGAGTGTGTTGACGTTCGTGCCCATTAAATTTGTGCATCCATTGCGGGTAACGCTTTGGCGCAATATCACAATTCCCATGACAGTGCTGTGGGCGGCGTTGACTTTGAGTTTGGTGATCTCTGGCCGCAACCCTGATTATTCCGATTGGATTTATAAGATTCAATTGGGGCTATTTGCTTTGGCTTCGCTTTATTTTGCAGGCATTTCCTTGTGGCGCACATTCGTGTTGGGCGATAAAGGCCAAGCTGAAGAAGAAGCCGCCGCCGAGGCTTGACTTTCATTGCGTTTGGAAACTATACGCTTGCCACGTGGCGAGGTAGCTCAGTTGGTTAGAGCACGGGAATCATAATCCTGGGGTCGGGGGTTCAACTCCCTCTCTCGCCACCAACTCCTTTCAAATCTTGCATCTGGGCGTGAAGGCATTCATTATCATTTTGTGATCATGGATTTTTATTATGCTTGAAACAAATAGACATAACTTGCCAGCGCGCAATGCTGGAACGCCACTTACACTCGAGTGGTTTGAAAATGTTCAGGTGAACACTTCTGCCGCTGAACGGCGTGCGGCAAGCCTTGCCACGCGGCGCAGCGTGAAAAAAGAATATCAGGCGGCATGGTTGGTGAAGGCCTTGCAATGCATTGATCTGACAACGCTGTCTGGCGATGATACGGCCCAACGCGTGCATCGCCTGTGCGCCAAAGCCATGCGGCCTTTGCGTGATGATATTGTTGAAAAGCTGGGCTTGGCTGCAATGCCCCATGTGGGGGCAGTTTGTGTTTATGCATCCATGGTTCCCCATGCGGTAAAAGCGTTGCGTGGATCGGGCATTCCTGTTGCTTCCGTGGCCACTGGCTTTCCTTCTGGGTTAACGCCGCTTCCACTTCGGCTGGCAGAGATTAAATATGCCGTTGAAGAGGGTGCTGAAGAAATTGATATTGTTATTCATCGTGCTCAAGTTTTGGATCAAGATTGGTCTGCACTTTATGATGAGGTGAGCGCTATGCGCGAAGCTTGTGGCGCTGCACATATGAAAGCAATTTTGGCCACGGGCGAATTGAAAACGTTGCGCAATGTTTATAAGGCCTCGATGGTTGCGATGCAGGCGGGTGCCGATTTTATCAAAACCTCGACTGGCAAAGAAGATGTGAATGCCACAATACCCGTAAGCCTTACGATGCTTCGTGCATTGCGCGATTATGGCGAACACACCGACCAGCAGATTGGCTTTAAGCCAGCGGGCGGTTTGAAGACTGCAAAGGATGCCATGAACTGGTTGATCCTTATGAAAGAGGAATTGGGCCGTCCTTGGTTGGAACCTGATTTATTTCGTATTGGCGCATCTTCTATGCTGGCCGATATTGAACGCCAGCTCGAATATTTTATCACGGGCCGTTATGCGGCTCTTTCGCATCACGCGCTTGCTTAAGGAATTTACATGCCCACAGTTTCAGATGTTCTTAACACCATGGATTATGGCCCTTCGCCTGAAGCAAATGGCCATGTAAAAGATTGGCTTTCCAAACACGCTTCGGGGTTTGGCCATTATATTGGTGGAACTTTTGGTGCGCCTTCTGCCAAACGCATTGATGTGTTTAACCCTGCCAACGGCGAAGTTTTGGCCAGCGTTGCCAATGGTACGGCCAAGGATGTGGATGTGGCGGTGACTGCCGCCCGCAAGGCTTTTAAAACGTGGTCTAAACTTTCAGGTTTTGCGCGGGCCAAACATCTTTACGCTTTGGCGCGGCATATTCAAAAGCGCGAGCGGTTTCTTTCAGTTCTTGAAACTATGGACAATGGCAAAACTATTCGTGAAAGCCGCGATATTGATATTCCATTGGTGGCAAGGCATTTTTATCATCACGCAGGCTGGGCGCAGTTGGTTGAAACTGAATTTGAAGGCTATGGCCCGGTTGGTGTGTGTGGCCAAATTATCCCATGGAATTTTCCATTATTGATGCTGGCATGGAAAATTGCACCAGCCCTAGCGGCGGGCAATACAGTGGTGTTGAAACCTGCAGAATTTACGCCGCTGACAGCTTTGGCTTTTGCTGAGATTTGTTCAGAAGCGGGCTTGCCGCCCGGTGTTGTGAACATTGTCACAGGTGATGGTGAAACGGGTGCCGCGTTGGTTGCGCATAAAGATGTGAACAAGATTGCGTTCACAGGGTCTACCGAAGTGGGCAAATTGATACGCGCCCAGACTGCGGGTTCAGGTAAAAAGCTTTCGCT
>JANXRO010000220.1 GCA_025356765.1 Hyphomicrobiales bacterium
ACTTTGAATTCTTGGGCGGTTTTGCCTTACGAAATGTTGAAAGATCCAAATCTTGAAACCCGCGCGCGCGACATCAGCAAAGATCTGCGTTGCCTGGTTTGCCAAAACCAATCGATTGATGATTCTGATGCTGCGTTGGCCCGCGATTTACGCGTTATTGTGCGCGAGCGATTAACAGCAGGCGATAGCGATACACAGGTGATTGATTTTGTTCGGGCGCGTTATGGCAATTATGTTTTATTAAAACCACCGTTTGAAGCTGACACTTATTTGCTTTGGCTTTCACCGTTTTTGCTATTGGCCATTGCTTTAACCACCGCATATTTTTTTATGCGTCAACAGCCAGAACCAGACGCTGACGCAGTTGAGGACGACATATGACACTTTGGCTTTTTATGATGATGCTGTGCAGCGCGGTTGCCGTGGCTTTATCCGTTCCGCTGATCAGGCGATTTGATGCAACTTCCACGCTCGGCCAAGAGGCTGCTTTTTATCACGATCAAATCAAAGAAGTTGACCAAGATGTGGCCAGCGGAATGATCACCTCGGTTGATGCAACAACGGCGAAAGTTGAAATCAACCGCCGTTTAGCCGCCGCTACAAAAACAATGCCCACAAACAATCCAGTTTCAAATCGTTGGCGCATGATTGCATTGGTTGCGACAGCGGGTTGGGTGATTGTGGGTGGCATATATCTTTATGGCAAGCTTGGGCGGCCGCAATTTACGCAGCAGGCACAGACTCAGGCAGACACATCCACCGCTGCAATGATCGATGGCATGGTGGCAAAGTTGCAAGCCAAACTCGATGCCAATCCGAATGACGCTGAAGGGTGGCGCATGATGGGTTTGGCCCAAATGAATTTGCAACATTTTGATAAATCGATTGCGGCTTATGAAAAAGCGATAGCACTTCAACCTGACAACGTAGAAACCCAATCGCGATTTGTTGAAGCCTTGGTGCAACAAGCCCAAGGCACGGTTACGCCAAAAGCAACAACTGTGATCGCTGCCGTTCTGGCCAAGCAGCCGAAGGATTTGCGCGCCCGTTATTATGAAGCCATTGGCGAAGAACAGGCCGGAAAAACGGCAGACGCTTTAGCAAAATGGCAGGCCCTTTTGACAGATGCACCAGCCGATGCGCCTTGGGTGGACACGGTGAAAGAACATGTCGCTGCTTTGAGCAAAAAGTAAGGTCAGCATAGGGAATATCACGCATTTTTGGGCGTAAATTGATCTGGATCAACCGCTTCATTGTGCCGCTCTGGACTCTCTAGAATGTTTGGCTCAGAACGCCGATATAAAGTTTGAAAGAGCATAGCGTTATGAATTTCGACACCTTTTTTAATGACCAATTGAACAGCCTGAAGACCGAAGGGCGTTACCGCGTTTTTATTGATATGGAGCGCCACGCGGGTTCATTTCCAAAGGCCACGCGCCATGTGAACGGCGAATTAAAAACTGTGACGGTTTGGTGTTCAAACGACTATTTGGGCATGGGCCAACACCCTGCGGTTTTGGCGGCGATGCATGAAGCGATTGATCGCACGGGTGCTGGTTCAGGCGGCACGCGAAATATTTCTGGCACCAATCATTATCATGTTACGTTAGAGCGCGAACTGGCTGATCTTCATGGCAAGGAAGCTGCCTTGTTGTTTAACTCTGGGTACATGTCGAACTGGACAACACTTTCAACTTTAGCTGCGGGCCTGCCCAATTGTGTGGTGTTATCCGATGCTGGCAACCATGCCTCTATGATTGAAGGCATTCGCCATTCCAAAGCTGAAAAAATTATCTTCAAGCATAATGACATGGCCGATCTGGAACGCCATCTCAAATTAATCAATGGCACTAAGCCCGCGATTATTGCGTTTGAATCGGTTTATTCAATGGATGGTGATTTTGGCCGCATTGCCGATATTTGTGATTTGGCCGAAAAATATAATGCGCTGACCTATCTCGACGAAGTTCACGGTGTTGGCCTTTATGGGCCACGCGGCGGTGGCTTGGCTGAACGCGAAGGGCTGATGCACCGCGTTGATGTGATCGAAGGAACCTTGGCCAAGGCTTTTGGCGTGGTGGGCGGATATATTACGGGAACTGCCGCGCTTTGTGATTATGTCAGAAGTTTTGCTTCGGGTTTTATCTTCTCGTCATCTTTGCCGCCTGCTGTTGCTGCGGGTGCTGCCGCAGCTATTCGCCATTTGAAAACCTCTGACGTGGAACGCAAGGCCATGATGAGTCGCGTTCGAGAAGTGCGTGCTGGGCTTGACCAGTTGGGCATTCCCTATTTGCCCAATGATAGCCACATCATTCCGGTGATGGTGGGGGATGCTTCCAAAGCCAAATGGATTAGCGATTACCTGTTGGACAATGATGGCATTTACATTCAGCCAATTAACTATCCTACCGTGCCGCGGGGTAAAGAACGGTTGCGCATTACGCCAACGCCGTGCCATTCTGCTGCCGATATTGAGCATTTATTGAAATCGCTCAACGCTTTGTGGAAACAATGCGCGCTTGCACGGGCCGTGGCTTAAAAGTTTTTTATAGACCGGGGCTTGGCTCGCGCTTCATATGGCGGGAATTGTTTTGATCGGCTATAGCTGATCTATGTTCATCGTTACAGCGTAAGCCCCAATATGAAAAATCCTAAAACTTCTGTCTCCCAACAAATTCGCGCCAGGCTTGAAAAGGCCGGGCAGCGTTATTTTGCCAATGACAACATTTCTGGCTTTATCAACGCGGGCGAACGCGATGCCTTGCTTGATGAGGTTACAGCCAAAATGCAGGGTGTTTTGGAAAGCTTGGTGATTGACGTTGAGCACGATCACAACACCCAAGGCACAGCACGGCGCGTGGCCAAAATGTATTTGAACGAGGTTTTTAAAGGCCGATATTCAGATGCACCGCCTGTCACCGAATTTCCAAACGCTTCAAACCTGAATGAATTGATGATTGTTGGGCCGATGACTATTCGGTCTGCTTGCAGCCATCATTTTTGCCCCATCATCGGCAAACTGTGGATTGGCATTATGCCCAACCAACATTCAAACCTGATTGGCCTGTCTAAATATGCCAGGCTTGCCGATTGGATTTTATCGCGCCCCCAAATTCAGGAAGAAGCCATTTCACAAATTGCCGATTTATTTATGGATTTGGTAAAGCCGGATGGATTGGCCATTGTTATGGAAGCCGATCACTTCTGTATGCATTGGCGTGGGGTGAAGGATTCTGATAGTTTGATGCTGAACAGTGTGATGCGCGGTTCGTTCTTGAAGAACCCAGCGCTGCGCCGCGAATTTTTAACCCTTATTCCAAGGAAAGATTGATCCCATGCTTGTGCGATGCCTTTATGCCAGCCGGATGCAAAAAACCCTAACGGCGGCCGCGCATAATTCTATTTTGGAATCATCGCGCAAGAATAATGCCAAGCTGGGCATTACAGGCGTGCTGCTCACGACAGGCACTATCTTTGTGCAATTGCTTGAGGGCGGCCGCGAAGAAGTTTCCAAACTTTATAACCGCATTGTTGTGGACCCGCGCCACAAGGATGTTGTGCTTTTGGTTTATGAAGAAATTACGGAACGGCGCTTTGAAGGTTGGTCTATGGGCCAAGCGAACATGGATGGCATTAACCCCGCCATGCTGCTCAAATATTCAGAGACAGCAACGCTGAATCCTTATGCAAGTTCAGGCCAAGCGACGATGGCGTTGCTTAATGAACTGGTGGCCACAGGATCCATCATCTGTGGCAACGCCACAAGCAAAGGGCGGCGGGGTTAGGCCGCGCTTTGGTTTGAATTTCCGCTTTTGTTGGGAAAGCGGAACAGGCAAGAAATGCAACTCACGTCTGAATTTGGCCCAGTGCGGGCGTGCCCGACTATGTTAGGGCTCTCTTGAAACGAGATCGCGATTCGGCCGCTAAAATAACCTTATAAGCATTTGTAATAGTTATCTTTTTTACCTCAACTTTTTGAATGAATTCACATCGGAGAAATCCCAGCTTGTGAAATCCACTCAATTGCTACATATTGGTTAACAGGGTGTCTCAATAGGGGAAATTTGATTGTGAGAAATCGGGTTAAACTTTTGGGTGCGGCGTGCATTTTGCCAGCAATATTGCTTCAACACGGCCCAGCGTCGGCAACCGATCGGGTACGGAAACATCCGGCTCTAGCCGCGCACTCAAACACTCCATTCTCGTGGTCCGGGCCGTACGTCGGGGCTAACATCGGTAACGCTTGGCAAAACGACAATCTGATTGAAACTCAAATAGGCAACCCCGGGTATTCCCATCCACAAAGCGCGCAATCGTCGAGTATACTTGGTGGCTTGTTCGCTGGGTACAATTTTGAAGAGTCGCAATTTGTGTTTGGTGTCGAAGGAGACATTCAGGCTATTGGTCTTCAGCAAACGACGCAGTATTCGAATTCTGCGATTGCAAAA
>JANXRO010000241.1 GCA_025356765.1 Hyphomicrobiales bacterium
TGTTCATCTTGGAAAACTTGTTGCTCGATCATGTGGAACCCGGTGATTATGAATTGATCGCCCTGCCTTTGAAGTTTGAAAACTTGGATGCATCACCGATACGAGCCGTCTTGAAGCGGTAACGGCAAACGCAATTTCGACAAGATTGTTGTAAAAACTCTACTGCACGAATAGGGATTTTGTGTATGAAATTGAAAAAATATGTTTTGCTAAGCTTTGCAGCGCTTCTTACTTCAATTGGGGTTGCTGCTGCGGCCATTCCCGGGCCTCAACGCGCTATTGCACCCCAATATTTTGGGCTTCATGAAATTGCGCCAAATGTGTTTACCGATGATAATTCGCGCGCAGAAGAATGGTTGCAATTGCGGGATGCGGCCAATCTGAAAGTTCAAAATTTTTTTGGAGAATTAGAAAGTAAGCCAAGATACATTTTGTGTAGCACGATAGCTTGTGAACATATTTTCGGTAAGAATGGCAATGTTGCTCAAACCTATGGCTGGAGCCTTATTCATGTTCCCCCGAAGGCTTTGACCGAAAAGGATGTGGGGCTGGCACTGTTAACCCATGAACGGGTGCACGCAGAATTGGTTTATCGATGGGGTGCATCAGCAATTTGGGATGAGAAGATTCCGAGTTGGTTCAACGAGGGCCTTGCTACTTTTGTTTCACAAGACAAGCGCGTCGAAGGAAAATTTACCTATGAGCAGCTTTCTTGGGTTAGGGGTTCAAAGTCATTTTGGGATTGGAACCGCTTTGTCAGCGAGCGGGGATTTTGGATAACCTATGGGGCAGCAAATGAGAATGTTGCAGCGTTAAACCGCGCGATTGGGCACAATGGTTTGATGGCGTTAGTCAATCGTAGCTTGGCTGGTGAAGGGTTCGAGAATGTTGAGGCGCGACTTTTAGTACATTAAGGCCTGATGCTTACTACAACTCAACGCGCGGCGTGGGTAAGAAAAGGATAGAGGAGATTTATTGCGAAGCTAAACTTTTCGTCTTCCAAAGCCCACGCGGTCAAAAATATGCACGTCACCACTCATCATTTCTTTGAATGCAGCCGTTATGTGCAACACAATCAACAAGAACAACACCAGGGCCATCCATACGTGAACCACGCGGGTGGGATAGTTGGCAAAATCTGCGGGCAGCGTGTTTCCGGGCACTTCATAAAGATGGGCAATGAGAAAGCCGGTGAACCAACCGCTCAACGCCGTAATAAAAATTACGCCATAAAGCAAAAGATGGACGGGGGTGCGTAATTTTCCAATGCCTGCCTGCTGGCTGGCCGTGGGGGCCGGATGGCTGGTAAAATATCGCGTGAACAGGCGAATGGCCATTAACACAATGATAGCCGTGCCAATGCCCATGTGTTTGCTAAGGGCCCAAGCTTTGCTGGATCAGCGTTCGACATTTTGCCAATGACAAAATATCCAAAACCCAGTTGCGCACCAATCATTATGGCCAAAAGCCAATGGAGAGCGACAAGGACAGCGTGATAGCGACGGACGACCATGAGCATTTCCTTCCACAGCAAGGCTTTGGCGAACACTGCACAAAATTCAATAATTTGGCAACTTGTGTTGCGTTGCTGGCCGCCCTATCTCATTTGCATGCGCTTTCCGCCGACATTTCTGGATGATATTCGTAACCGTGTCACCATCTCGGCTGTGATTGGGCGCAAGGTTGCTTGGGATCGCAAGAAGTCTAACCCCGGCAAGGGAGATTTTTGGGCGTGCTGCCCGTTTCATGGCGAAAAGTCGCCAAGCTTTCATGCGGATGATCGAAAAGGCCGATATTATTGTTTCGGCTGCAAAGCATCCGGCGATATTTTCACCTATCTGGTTGAAAAAGAAGGCGTGCCGTTTCCTGAGGCGGTTTCACAATTGGCCCAAGAAGCGGGCTTGCCGATGCCTGAGTTTTCACAGGCTGACCATGAGCGTGAGGAAAAGCGCGCCAGCCTTTATGACGTGATGGAAATTTCCGCCCAGTTTTTTCAAGCGGAGTTGCAATCAGCGCGCGGGGCCAAGGCAAGGGGTTATCTTTCAGACCG
>JANXRO010000245.1 GCA_025356765.1 Hyphomicrobiales bacterium
CGTAGCTGATCAGTCTTACACAGCTGCTCTCGTAACATGGTTCAAGTTCTAATCCATTCTGGATTAAAACGAAGGAACGGCCCGCTTCTTGCGGGCCGTTTTTTTATGGGCGGCTGGTGCGATGTTTCCTTCTTCTGTTGAGAGAGAAGGTGAATATCTTTCCGGTTGGCCGCTCGTCGTTATCCGTCGCATCTCCCTTCTCCATCGGCGGGTCTGACCCGCCGATCCAGTTTTTCAACACATGTGCTGGGTGATTACTGGGTGGGCGGATCAAGCCCGCCCATGGAGGATTCATATTGGCTCAATTGAATGAGAACATGAACGAGGGCCAACTGCCCCTCAGATAGGAAGACTTAAGAACGCCGCTGTGGCACCAGTTGTTCCAGCCTGCCAAACAGGCGCGTGATGATATAGGTGAGAACCATATATATGATGGCCAGCAAAATCAGCGGCTCATAGACAATATAAGTATCCTGCCGCACTTTTGATGTGGCTCCCATCAAATCCATCACAGGGATTGTGAAAATGAGCGGCGTTGATTTCAATTGGCCAATCACTTCTCCCGTGAGTGTGGGGATAACTTTCAGCACAGCGCTGGGAAGCCACACGCGGCGCAACACTTGAAATGGTGTCATGCCATAGCTACGCGCTGCCTCAAGTTCCCCACGCGGCACAGATAAAAATGCACCGCGCATAATCTCAGCTTCATAGCCAGCAAAGCTGAGGGTGAATGAAATCAGGCCATAATAAATAGCGTCCATGCGGATCAACCACATGGCATGTTCTCGCATGCCGGGGATTAAGGGAAACAACGAACCCAAGCCATAATATAAAAGCCAGATTTGCATCAACAACGGGGTGCCGCGAATATACGTGCAATAGGCTTTGGCCAACATGCGTGTGGGCCAACTACCGGTGACTTGGGCCAACGCGATGGGGATTGACAGAATATATCCCAGAACGACTGATACGATGAGAATGAGCAACGTAACGCCTAGGCCGTGGATGAGAAACGGAAGATGTGATGGAAGCCAATCCCAGCGCATGTTGCCCTCAACTCAACTTGGGTTGGCCACGGCGCACACGCCGCTCCAACCAATCAAACAACGATGTTGATGTGAGCGAAATCACCAAATAAATCATTTGTGCAACCACATAGAGCACAAAATATTGTTTGCTCACCCCCGCCGCCTGGCGTGTGGCCAAGGCCAATTCAGTAAAGCCCACCACTGAAATAAGTGCCGAATCCTTGGTGATGTTCAACCATAAATTGGCAAGGCCCGGAATGGCGTTGGGCAACATGGCCGGAAGCACAATGCGACGAAAGCGGCCAAGCCGCGTCATGCCATAAGCGGTTGCGGCCTCGATTTGCCCAAAGGGCACAGATTGAATGGCTGCCCGCAAAACCTCGGTGGAATAGGCACCCTGCACAAAGCCCAAAACGAAAATTGCGGCCACCAAGCCATTCACCTCAATGGGGCTATAACCAATGGATTTCAGCACACCGTTGATTGAGTCTGTGCCCGCATAATAGAGCAGCAGAATGAGAACCAGTTCCGGCACAGCCCGAACGATGGTCGTATAACCATTCAGCAGAGTTCTAACCCACGGCGGCCCCGAAAGCTTTCCAACAGCACCAAGCAGGCCCAGCGCCAAGCCAAAAGCATAACCGAAGACCGAAATCTCAACGGTTTTAACAGCTCCCCAAAATAGCTCATCACCAAAGCCTTGGTCGCCCCAGGAAAGAAGCGTGGTCAGCGGCGCGGCTGCGGCAAACATCATCACAATGAAACGGCGGGAAAACGGCGGGCAACATTTTAAAGTGGCCCGCCTTATGCCTTATTTCTTCGGCGATTCAACTTTGCCTTGCAGCTTCCAAGTGGCAGTAATTTTTTCAAATGTGCCATTGGCAGCCAAATCAGCAATGCCTTTGTTCAACTTTGTGAGGGTATCTGCATCATCTTTGCGGATACCAAAACCAACGCCTGGGCCTAAGATATCAATATCAATCGGCACAGCGCCTTTTTGTTCACAGCACACGCCTTGATCGGATGTTAAGAACGCATCCAAGGCCACGCCGTCTGCCATCACATAATCCAAGCGGCCAGCGGCCAAATCTGCGTTGGCTTCATCTTGTGTGGCATAGGTTTTAACAACAGCACCCTTTGGTTCATAATATTTGGCCAGATATGCTGCGTGAGTTGTGGAAACCTGCACGCCAACATTTTTGCCCTTCAAATGTTCGGGGCTGAAATCTTTGTCAGCGCCCTTGGCACCAATGATCACAGCGAGTGAGTTGTAATACATGCTGGAGAAGTTGATTGTTTTGGCGCGTTCAGGTGTGATGGACATTGATGACATGATGGCATCAAATTTCTTGGCTTGAAGGGCTGGAATAATGCCATCCCATGCCACTTCCTCGATGGAGCATTTTTCGCCGATATCAGCGCATACAGCGTTCATAAAATCAACTTCCCAGCCAACCCATTTGCCAGAAGCATCCTTCGAGGTGAATGGTGCATAAGGCTCTGCGGCCACGCCCATTTTAATATCAGCAAAAGCAGGAACAGCTTGGGCCAATGTAAAAGCTGTAAAAGCACTTAGAATATACTTTGTTGATAATTTCATTTTCATCTCCATTTAATAATTCAATAATTTCCCATCGTTCTGCATTTCTAGTGAATGCTTGAAACGAATTGCTTGCAGCGCGCACTGATGGGCGCGCCGAATACTTTTTGCGGTGGGCCTTCTTCCTCAACCTTGCCTTGATGTAAATAAATGACATGAGAGGAAACATCGCGGGCGAATTTCATTTCATGTGTCACCAAAATCATGGTGCGGCCTTCTTCGGCCAAATCTCGAATAACTTTCAAAACTTCACCCACCAATTCAGGGTCAAGCGCAGATGTCGGTTCATCAAACAACATCACTTTAGGGTCAATACACAAGGCCCTAGCGATGGCCGCGCGTTGTTGCTGGCCGCCTGACAAAAATGCGGGATATTGATCACGCTTTTCAAAGAGGCCAACTTTGTTGAGAAGCGCTTCAGCATGTTCAATGGCTTCAGAGCGCGGCACTTTTAAAACATGAATTGGCGCTTCAATCACATTTTGCAAAACCGTCATGTGTTGCCACAAATTGAAACTTTGAAACACCATGGCAAGACGCGTGCGAATGCGTTCAAGCTGTTTGCGATCTACGGGGTGTAAATTGCCATCTTTGTTAGGCTTTAAAACAATCTCTTCACCCGTGACGAGAATGCGCCCCTGAGTTGGCATTTCGAGAAAATTGATACAACGCAAAAAGGTGCTTTTGCCCGAACCAGACGCACCAATCATTGAAACAACATCGCCTTTTTTGGCGTTCAGGCTTACGCCGCGCAACACCTCAAGTTGGCCAAAAGCCTTATGCAGATCATAGACCTCAACAGCCGATTGTGTCGTGTCGTTCTTCAAATTTCCGCCCCGTGGTTTTTTTTCAAGCTTAGCAGGCCAAGCGGACACGTCAAATGGCATTCATCATGGATTTAGCAATCTTGCCGTGTTCAAATTTCAGCTGGCCCAGATCAACGCCAATAGGTAAACCGTCTGCCACGCGCCATTTTCCGGCGATCATCACAAGGTCAGCCCTATGGGCACCACACAGCACCAAAGCAGCCAGCGGATCCCCTGCTCCTGAAAAACGCAGCTCGTCAAGTTTGAACAGGGCCAGATCGGCTTGTTTACCAACCGCGATTTCGCCCACGTCATCACGGCCCAAACAGGCGGCCGAACCCTTGGTGGCCCAGCGCAACGCATCCAAATGGGTTACTTTCTGGCCATAGGTGAGGCGGTTGATCATCAACGCGTGGCGAACACCCTCCATCAGGTTGGAAGAATCGTTTGAGGCCGATCCATCAACCCCCAAGCCCACATTAACGCCGGCGGCTTCCAATTCACAGGTGCGGCATTGGCCCGAAGCCAGCACCATGTTGGACGTAGGGCAATGGCAAACGCCAACGCCGTGGCGGCCAAGCTTGGCAATATCCGCATCATTGAAGTGAATGCCGTGGGCCAACCACGTACGGTTTGAAAGCCACCCGCAATCTTCCAAATAATCTAACGGCCGCATGTTGAACGTGGCTTGGCAAAAAGCATCTTCATCCTTGGTTTCGGCCAAATGCGTGTGCAATCGACAATTCTGTTTTGTCGCCAATGTTGCAGTATCACGCATCAATTGGCGCGTGACTGAAAACGGTGAACATGGTGCCAGTGCGATTTGAATTGAAGCACCAGCGCCCGGCTGATGGTATTTTTTGATCACGCGTTCGCAATCTGCCAGAATCGAATCATGGTCTTGCACCACGCTGTCTGGCGGCAAGCCACCATCTTTTTCAGACAAGTTCATGGAGCCGCGTGTCACCATCATGCGCATGCCCAGCGCTTTGGCTTCTGACACCTGAATATCCATCGCGTCTTCCAAGCCTTTTGGAAACACATAGTGATGGTCTGATGTGGTGGTAACGCCAGACATTAAAAGCTCTGTCAAAGCCAGTTTTGATGCGATGGACAAAGCATTTGGCGTAAGCTTCGCCCAACGCGGATAAAGCGCCTTCAACCAATCAAAAAGCTCTTTGTTGATGGCTTCTGGGTGGGCGCGGGTGAGGGTTTGATAGAAATGATGATGCGTGTTGATCAGGCCGGGCAGAACCACATGCTCAGAAGCGTCAAACACCTGATCGTGGGCTGGCGTTTCTCCGGCTTTTACCAGTTCAACAATTTTGCCGTCTTCGACGACAATGCCGCCCTCGGCATTTTCAGCCAGAATCGACAGAGGGTTCTTGATCAACAATCGCATTTTAGTCTAACCTTTAGCTAAGGGGTTGAAATAGCATGCCCCACGGGAGTTCAAAATGAAATCAAACAAAACCATCGCCTTGTTATCCATCGCAGGCTTTTTGGCATCCTCTGCCACGGGCGTTGTGCGCGCGGCCGATATGGAAGGCCAACTGAATATTGTGGCTTGGGCTGGCTATGTTGAACGCGGCGACAGTGACAAAGCCTATGATTGGGTGACAGGTTTTGAAAAAGAAACCGGCTGCAAGGTGAACGTGAAAACGGCGGCCACGTCTGATGAAATGGTTACATTGATGAACCAAGGCGGCTTTGATCTTGTCACAGCCTCTGGCGATGCATCATTGCGATTGATTGCCGGCAAAAAAGTGCAGCCCATTGATGTGACCAAAATTGCCAATTGGGCCAATGTGGATAAGCGCCTGCAAGACGCACCTTGGAACACAGTTGATGGCAAGCATTATGGAACACCTTATCAATGGGGCCCGAATGTGTTGGCTTATAACACCAACGTTTTCAAAACTGCGCCCACAAGCTGGAGCGTTGTGTTCGAAGAACAAAACCTGCCCGATGGCAAATCCAACAAAGGCCGCGTTCAAGCCTATTATGGTGCAATTTATATTGCCGATGCCGCGGTTTATTTGATGACGAAAAAGCCAGAGCTTGGCATTAAAAACCCCTATGAGTTGAACAAAGACCAATATGCAGCTGCCCTTGATGTTGTCACCAAACAGCGCGCCTTGGTTGGCCGTTATTGGGGCGATGCCAACGTGCAGGTTGATGACTTCAAGAATGAAGGTGTTGTTGCCTCATCATCTTGGCCTTTTCAGGTGAACCTGTTGGAAGCCGATAAAGCCGTTATGGCCAAAACGCCAATTGCTTCTACAATTCCGGCAGAAGGTGCCACGGGTTGGGCCGACACAACCATGCTTCACGCCGAAGCAGCACATCCCAACTGCGCCTATGCGTGGTTGAACCATTCGCTGGATGCAAAAGTGCAAGGCGATGTGGCCGCTTGGTTTGGCTCAGTTCCAGCTGTGCCTGCCGCATGCAAAGGAAATGCGCTTTTGACGGACGCTGGCTGTGACACGAACGGAATGTCTAATTTTGACAAAATCTGGTTCTGGCGCACGCCCACGGGCAAGTGTGAAGCCGAAGGAACCTGCGTTCCTTATTCGCAATGGGCCAAAGATTATTTGGCTGTGCAGGGCAAGTGAATTTAAGGCCCGCCGTTTTTTAAAAGCGGCGGGCAGCTTCAATGTTCAACACGCTTTCTGATCTATTTTTTCGCCGCCCAAAAGCATTGACGGCGCTTTTGCTGGCCCCCCCGCTGGCATGGATTGTTATTGTCTATATCGGCTCTTTGCTGGCGCTGTTGTTGCAAAGTTTTTATCACCTCGATGATTTTTCGGGCGTCATTCTGCATGAGTTTACGCTTTCAACGTATGCCGAATTGTTTGACCAATCGAATGTTCAAATTATTTTGCGCACGATTACGATGGCGGCATTGGTCACCCTGGCCTCAAGTGTTGTGGCATTTCCTGTGGCTTATTACGCGGCGCGATTTGCGCGGGGCAAATGGAAGGCACTGTTTTATATCGCGGTGATGATGCCGCTGTGGTCATCATACCTCGTTAAAATTTATGCGTGGAAACTGATCTTGGCGAAGGAAGGTATTGTCAGCTGGGTTGCAACTTCGCTGCATATCAGCTGGCTTTTGGACGCGCTGTTGTCTGTACCGGTGATCGGCGGGTCTTCACTGTCATTTAGCTATATCGGAACGTTTCTGGTGTTTCTCTATATCTGGCTGCCCTATATGATTTTGCCCATTCAAGCAGCCTTAGAGCGCGTTCCGCACGATTATGTGGAAGCCGCGGCTGATCTTGGTGCCACGCAAGCCCAGATTTTTCGCGGCATATTATTGCCACTGGCTTTGCCCGGCGTGATTGCGGGTTCAATCTTCACGTTCTCGCTGACGTTGGGTGACTATATTGTGCCACAGATTGTTGGCAATTCCCGCGCCATGATTGGTCAAGCGGTTTATACGCTGCAAGGCACAGCGGGTGATATTCCGCTGGCCGCTGCCTTCACCGTTGTGCCCATGATTATTATGGGGGTTTATCTCACAATAGCAAAACGCATGGGGGCTTTTGATGCGCTCTGATGCCAGTTGGCCTCTGAAAATTGCTGCCACATGCGGGCTTTTATTTTTGCATATTCCTTTGGCATTGATCATGCTTTATGCCTTCACCACGGAAGAGAAAAGTTTTCAATTTCCTCCGCCTGGCTTAACCTTGCATTGGTTTTCAGCCGCGTGGTTTGACAGGCCTGATATTTGGCCACCGTTGTTTTTATCGTTAAAGGTAGCGGCCATTGCAACGGGCTTGGCCTTGGTGTTTGGCACGTTGGGGGCTGCGGCTTTGGCGCGGGCCACTTTTTATGGCAAAGACCAACTTTCATTGCTGTTCATTTTGCCCATTGCCCTGCCCGGCATCATCACGGGCATAGCCCTGCGTTCGGCCTTTGATATTATGCACCTGCCATTTTCAACGTGGACGATTATTCTGGGCCACGCCACGTTTTGCATTGTGGTGGTTTATAACAATGCGTTGGCAAGGTTTCGCAGGCTGCAAGGCAACATGGTTGAAGCGTCGATGGATTTGGGTGCCAACAGTTTTCAAACATTCAGGTTTATCATTTTGCCGCAAATTGCATCGGCCCTTTTGGCGGGCGGCATGTTGGCTTTTGCCTTGTCGTTTGATGAGGTGATTGTCACCACCTTTACTGCGGGCCAGCAGGAAACCCTGCCCATATGGATGTTGGGTGAATTGATCCGCCCAAGGCAAAGGCCTGTTACAAATGTTGTGGCCATTATTGTTATGGCGGTGACATTTGTGCCGGTTCTCTGCGCCTATTATTTCACGCGCGAAGGTGAAAGCCGCAAAACCTAGGCTGTGTCCCCGCGCTGCCATTGTTCATGGGTTGCGGCGCGGAAATCTTCAAATGTGCCCGCATCAATGGCATCACGAATGCCCTGCATAAGTGACTGATAATAAGCAATGTTGGCCCAGCTTAAAAGCATCATGCCCAGTAACTCGCCTGCTTTCATCAGGTGATGCAGATAGGCGCGAGAATATTGCGATAATGCGGGGCAGCTGTGTTCAGCATCGAGCGGGCGCATATCTTCAGCGTGTTTGGCATTGCGCAAATTAATGCGGCCAAAGCGTGTGAAGGCTTGGCCATGGCGGCCAGAACGTGTTGGCAAAACACAATCAATCATATCAATGCCGCGCGCAACGGACTCTAACAAATCTTCAGGCGTTCCCACACCCATCAAATAGCGTGGCCGATCTTCGGGTAATGCGGGCGTTGTAAAATCGAGTGTTGAAAGCATCAATGGTTGGCCTTCGCCCACGGCAAGGCCCCCCACCGCATAACCTTCAAAGCCAATCTGTTTTAATCCTTCAGCACTGGCAAGCCGAAGCTTTTCATTGGTGCCGCCTTGCACAATGCCAAAATTGCCGCGGCCTGGTTGTTTGCCAAAAGCCTCACGGCTGCGCGCGGCCCAACGGAGCGAAAGCTGCATGGCTTTTTCAGCTTCTTGTTCAGTGTGCGGAAATTGAATGCATTGATCAAGCTGCATTTGAATATCTGATCCCAACAAGCGCTGAATTTCCATCGCACGTTCAGGGGTCAATTCAAATTTGCGGCCGTCTATATGGCTTTGAAATGTTGCGCCAGTTTCTTTGATTTTACGAATTTTAGAAAGCGACATAATTTGAAAGCCGCCGGAGTCTGTTAGAATTGGCCCGTGCCAGCCGATGAATTTATGAAGCCCGCCGAATTTTGCAACTTGTTCTGCACCTGGCCGCAACATCAAATGATAGGTGTTGCCCAAAATGATGTCAGCGCCAGTGCCTTTCACTTGGTCCATATAAAGGCCCTTCACCGTTCCAACAGTGCCCACAGGCATGAAGGCGGGGGTGCGAATATCACCATGCAGCGTGTGCACAGTTCCACGCCGGGCCTGGCCTTGTTTTTTATGCAGTGTGAAAGAGAATTCTTGGTTCATGCAGCGGGCCATAGCAGGCTGGCATCGCCATAGGAATAGAACCGATAGTTGTTTTCGATGGCGTGGGCATAGGCCGCTTTCATGCGCGCTTGGCCCGCAAAGGCCGATACCAACATGAACAATGTGGATTTGGGCAAATGGAAATTTGTAATCAGGCCGTCAACCGATTTGAACGTGTAACCGGGCGTGATGAATATCTCGGTTGTTCCACAGAAAGGTTCAAGGCCGCTGGCTTCCAACAGGCGAAGTGATGTGGTTCCCACGGCGATGATGCGGCCACCATTGTCTCTTGCGGCTTTTAACCTTTCAATTGTTTCAGCGTTAATCTCGCCCCATTCGGCGTGCATTTTGTGGTTGTCAGTATCATCGGCTTTAACTGGCAGAAATGTTCCGGCACCCACATGAAGCGTAACAAATTCGTGATTGATGCCAGTGTCTTGCAGTATTTTCATAAGGTCTGGTGTGAAGTGAAGTCCAGCAGTTGGTGCTGCCACAGCACCAGCTTCTTTGGCAAAAATGGTTTGATAATCTGTCTTGTCTTGTGCGTCTTGGGCGCGCTTCGACTCGATATAGGGCGGCAGTGGCACGCGCCCCACGGCAGAAATGGCTTCATCCAAAACCGGCCCTGAAAAATCAAACGCGAGCGTTACTTCGCCTGCGTCGCCCTTGTGTTCAACAGTGGCAAACACTTCGCCCAGCAGGCAAACTCGCCCATCTGTGCCAAACTGCACGCGGTCGCCCTGCTCTAATTTCTTTGCGGGTTTTACAAAGGCTTTCCATCGCGATGCATCTAACCGCATATGCAACAGCGCTTCAATTTTGGGTGTTGTGCCAAGCCTGCCCACGCGTTGCCCTGTCAAAGCGGCGGGAATAACTTTTGTGTTGTTGAAAACTAAAACATCGCCCCGCCGAAACTGCTCAGGCAAATTGGCCACAGTTAAATCTTGGAGCTGATCTCCAACCACGAGAAGCTTTGCACTTTCGCGTGGAACTGCCGGGCGCAACGCAATGCGTTCAGGCGGCAGAATAAAATCGAAATCGGCAACGCGCATGTTTACCCGTTGCCGATCATCATTGAAATATTAGGCCTTCGCGTCTGCGGCAACGCGCATGGTGACGATCTTGTCGGGGTTCTTAGGTGGTTCGCCACGCTTTAAGGCATCAACATGTTCCATGCCGGCCACAACTTTGCCCCACACGGTATATTGATTATCCAAGAAGCCAGCATCGCCAAAGCAAATGAAGAATTGGCTGTTGGCAGAGTTGGGGTTCGACGAACGCGCCATTGAGCAAATGCCTTTGACGTGGGGTTCCTTGGAGAATTCGGCTTTCAAATCTGGCTTCTTGCTGCCGCCCATGCCGGTGCCTGTAGGGTCGCCGCCTTGGGCCATGAAGCCTTCAATCACGCGGTGAAAAACAACGCCATCATAAAATTTCTCACGCGCCAATTCCTTGATGCGGGCGACGTGGCCGGGTGCCAGTTTTGGCAACAATTCAATTGTTACCAAGCCTTTTTCAAGTTGCATATGCAGTGTGTTTTCAAGATCAGCCATTATTGCACAGTTACCTTTGTCATTTTATCGGGGCCATCTACGGCACCGGATTGTGGATCGCCTTTTTTAATTTGGTCTACGCATTTCATGCCTTCAGCATCAACGTTGCCCCAAACGGTATATTGATTGTCCAAGAAGCCACCGTCGGCCAACATTACGAAAAACTGGCTGTTGGCAGAATTTGGATCTTGTGAACGGGCCATGCCCACGGCACCGCGGGCAAAATGTTCTTTGGTGAATTCAGCATTGATGTTGGGCTCTTTCGAACCGCCCATGCCAGTGCCCGTTGGATCACCCGTTTGAGCCATGAAGCCATCAATCACGCGGTGAAATACGATGCCATCATAAAAACCAGCCGCAGCCAGCTTGGTGACTTGGGCCACATGCTTTGGGGCCAAATCGGCGCGCAACTTAATCGTAAAGCTGCAATTCTTTGATGTATCCACTTTTAAGCTGTCGGCGGCAAAGCTTGGTGCTGTCATCAGCGCCAAAGCAGAGGCCGCAATCAGGAATCGGTTCATTTATGTTCTCCGTTAATGCAGGGTGCCACCTAGCCTTATTCAGCCGTTAAGGCAACACAGTGGCAAAGCACAAAAAATAGTTTATGGGGAGCGGATGAAACCTCCTTCCAAAGCCCCCTTCCGCCCGAAATTTGAAAAAAAGTTTGATAGCAAATTTCGTGGGCCTCCGCCGCCCAAGCGCCCACCCAGCAATGACGCTGAGCGCAAACTTGCGTTCAACCCAGAAAATGATTTGATTTATGGGGCACACCCGGTTGCCGCCGCCTTGGCCAACCCGAAGCGCAAACATGTAAAATTATGGGCCACTGAAAATGGCACAGCCCGCGTAAAAGGCGAAGTGAAGCCCTTGCCGCTTGAGCCTGAATTGGTGCACCCGCGCCTGCTTGATCATATGCTCATGTCACCAGATGCTGTGCATCAAGGCATTATTCTTGAAGCCAAGCCTTTGAACCAACCCCGCCTTGACCAGATTGATCGGGATGGTTTGATTGTGGTTTTAGATCAGGTGACTGATCCTCATAATGTGGGCGCCATTTTGCGTTCATGCGCCGCATTCAATGTTTCAGCCTTGGTGGTTACAGCACGCAATTCAGCCGAAGCCAATGGCGTGTTTTTAAAGGCCGCATCTGGCGCTTATGAACATGTGCCATATGTAACAGTGACCAATTTGGCACGCGCATTGGAAGAATTGAAAACCTATGGCTTCCTGCTCGTGGGTTTGGATTCAGAAGCTGAAATGTCGATGGATGCGGTTCCCAACACAAGGCCTTTGGCATTGGTTCTGGGCGCAGAAGGCAAGGGCTTGCGGCAACTTACGCGAGACACCTGTGACCATTTGGCCAAGATTGACATGCCAGGGGCTATCAAAAGTTTGAACGTTTCAATCGCCACCGCTGTTTCACTTTATGCGGTTACGCGCAAATAAAAAGCCGGATGTTTCCACCCGGCTTCTTGAAACTTTCGTGAAGAATTTAGTAGCCGCCGTTTTTATCCATCGTTGGACCATAATGAACGGTGTAGCCGGGGTTATATTCAACGCCGCCACAGTTGCAGCCGCCGTTCATGTCAAAACCATAATGGCGATGATGGCGCACGGCGTGGCTTTTGTGGGCATGGTGAACACGATAGCCACCCTGTTGCATCTCATAGCCATAACCGCCGATGTTATAGCCAGCGCCATAGCCGCCATCACTCAACGATTCATAGCCTTCGAATGAGCGGCGTTCGATTTGCATGCGCGCTGCACGGCTGATGCGACCAACATACCGCACGCGGGGTGCTTGGTATCCACCCTCAAAGTCATAGTCACCGCCTTTGGATTCAATACCATAGCCACCGCTATAGGCATAACCATCATTCATAACCGGTCGAGCAATGTGTGGACGCATCACACGTGGTTGAGGCGCATACCCGCCTTGATAAGCATAACCGCCGCCGAAATAAGAATGGCCGTGATAGGCATAGCCTGCGCCATAACGACATTCGCTAACACTGCGCACTTGGAACACTTGACCATTCACAACGCAGCGAATTGCGTTTCCAGCGAAGTTGAAATCAAAACCGCCGCTACCTGTTGCACCGCCGCCAATGTTTCCGCCGCCGCCACCATTGCCACCGCCGTGATGACCGCCACCGTGGTTGCCGTCACCACCATTTCCACCGCCGTTTTTTCCGCCAGTATCGCCGCCGCCATTTTTGCCGCCCGTGTCACCACCGCCGTTTTTACCGCCTGTGTCACCGCCACCGTTTTTGCCGCCATTTGTCACAACGCCATCGCCATTCTTTCCGGCCATGGCACTTTCAATTCCTACTATCGCTGGGGCAATTGCAAAAAGACCCAAAGCCATGAACGCTGGCAAAATCAACTTCCGAGTGTGAGACATTCCAAAAAACCCCTTGTTAAAAAATCATTACTCAACTGTTTCAAAATGAACCATTTTTGAACAAGTTCAGATCAGTTAAAACAAGTGTTGCAGCATTGGGGCCAAATGGATTAAGGGGAGCGCATTCTACTGATTTGCCGGCTTAGCTCAGTTGGTAGAGCACCTGATTTGTAATCAGGGGGTCGCGGGTTCGAATCCTGCAGCCGGCACCACCTGCGTTGATAGGCTATGCTGCCTTCAACTATTCGCAGATTTTGAAAGTTCCAGATTTTCCGCGAAAGGCCAGATCAAAATGAAAATGTTCGCGGTGCGCTTCGTTTGCGCCGGGCCCCAAAACTGTTGAGAACGTTGTGCAAGCAGAGGCCCGCAAAGCTTTTAACGTTTCATAGGCCTCTGTGGTGGCGTCAAGTGCATCATGCACCAAAAACACTTTGCCATCAGCGAATTTCATGCGCTCTATGTCCACGGCATTGCCAAATCCGTGTTCACTTATTTTGGCCGAAATATCGCCATTGCGGCCACGGCATTGATAGCCCGGGCCAGTGTTGAGCTGGGTTAATGAAGAGCCCTCTTTCACAGCAGCGAGGGGGCCGCCGGATTCTTGTAGCCAAGACGCCAAGCGCAACGCAAACACGCAGTTGAAAGTGGGTTGATCTGGGAGCTTCAAAACAAACCCGTCCATTTGGATTGATTTTAGTTTCACGGGTTGAACCACAATGCAGGCCGACAAACCGGGTGGCTGAGGAACACTTTCAAAATCGACACCCTTAACTTTGAGGGTTGCCAAGCATGTGGGGTCAGCGGGCCGTTCTATTGCGACGGGTGCTGGCGGAGCAACTGGAACAACAACTGCTGGCACAGGTGATATTTTTGCGGACGGCGACACAGGTGCGGGCCGCGTAAGCGGTCCAACAATTGCCGGAATAGGCAATTTTTTGGCGGGCGGTTCAGGCTTTACGGTTGGCACCGGTATTGGGGCAACTACCGGCGCTTTTGGCACTGCTATCGGTGTATTTGGCTTAACAACAGGCAAGGCATTTTGGTGTGGCGGTTCGGGCTTTAACGTTGGCACGGGCACCGCATTTGGAACGACTAGTTGAATTGGCTTTGCCGCTGCGTCGGGTGGAGGCGGTGCATTCGTTGTTTTTGAATGCACTACATTGGGCTGATGATGGCGACACTTCGAACTATGATATTTGTCGCAAAGCTGACGATCAATTTTTCGCAAGAAATTTGTGAACGGGTGCGTTTCTGCCATGCTGGACGATGAAAGCCCAACCGCGAAAACGAACAGAACCAATGCATGTATAAATTTCATTTCCGCGATCAGTCAGATATCGGGGCTTAATAGTTTCGTCTCCAGCCGCCAAAGCCACCGCCGCGTACCACTTTTATGATGGCCAAAAGAAGTATTGCACCGATTGTAGCATTTACGATCTCAGCCAGCATGCCCACACCGAGGTGAATACCCAAACGCGGCAGCAGCCAGCCTCCAAAAAAGGCACCTAATATGCCAATAATAATATCGCCTACAATTCCAAAGCCAGTGCCTCTGACAATTTGGCCAGCTAACCAACCAGCGACAAGACCGACCAACAACGTTGCAATGAGGCTTTCGTTCGACATTTTGATTTCCTTAAAAATTGTGCCCAAATTAAATGATGTTCAGGCAATCTCATGTGCCAAACATCAAACATTAAACGTCTGAACTTCACAATTGTTCCGTGATCAGAAAACTTTATTTTTAAAGTGGATTTATGCGAAATGAGTTTTGAGATTTTCGAGAATCACATGCTGGGTTAAATTGCTATGCAATGGCGTGACTGAAATTCGCTTGTTGAAAACCGCTGCCAAATCTGTGCCCGCAATGTGGGTGCCACGTTCGCGCGTGAAGCCTAGCCAGAAATATGAGCCGCCACGATTGTCGGCGCGTTCATCCACAATCATATAATTTTGTTCACGCTTGCCTTGGGTGGTGATGTCAATTCCCGCCACTTCATCAACCCGACAATCTGGAAAATTGACGTTCATAAAATTGCCTGCGCCAAAATCAAAACCCAGCAACTTGCGAACAACAGCTTCACCATGTGCGGCGGCCACTGCATATGTTACGCCATTGTTGTGAATGCCCAAAACTTGGCTTAATGCGATTGATTTGATGCCCAGCGACGTTCCTTCCATCGCGGCGGCAATCGTGCCTGAAACAGTCACATCGTCAGCCACATTTTGCCCGCGGTTCACGCCAGATAAAATAAGGTCTGGCATTCCCGGCATAATTTTGCGTGTGGCCATCACCACACAATCAGCGGGTGTTCCCGAAACTTCATAATGGCGGCCATCAATGTGGCGATAGCGGAGCGGGTGAGAAAGGGTGATTGATCGCCCTGCCCCTGATCGTTCCACATCTGGCGCCACCACCCACACATCATCGCTTATCGCGCGGGCAATTTTTTCCAAAACGCTGAGGCCCGGCCCGTGAATGCCATCATCATTAGTGACAAGAATGCGCATTATGCGGGCCGCTTGATGTGAGTGATGCCGCCCATATAGGTGCGCAACACGTCTGGAATTGTGACAGAGCCATCGGCGTTTTGATAATTTTCCAAAACCGCCACCATGGTGCGGCCAACGGCCAAGCCAGAGCCATTCAACGTGTGCACATAACGCGCCTGTTTTGCATCAGCAGATTTGCAGCGTGCATCCATGCGGCGGGCCTGAAAATCTCCACATTGTGAGCAAGACGAAATTTCGCGATAGGCATTTTGGCCGGGCAACCACACCTCAATGTCGTAGGTTTTGCGGCTGGCAAAGCCCATGTCACCTGTGCATAAAACGATTGTGCGATAGGATAGGTTCAGGCCTTTCAAAACGTTTTCAGCACAAGCTGTCATGCGCTCATGTTCAGCGTCTGATTGTTCAGGCGTGCACACCGATACAAGTTCAACTTTTGAAAATTGGTGTTGTCGGATCATGCCGCGCGTGTCTCGGCCCGCAGAGCCAGCCTCAGCACGAAAGCAAGGCGTATAGGCTGTCATGCGCATCGGAAGTTGCGCTTCATCCAAAACCTGTTCACGCACCAAATTTGTCAACGGCACTTCGGCGGTTGGCACCAGCCAATAATCTTCTTCAGATTGCGCTTCATTCAACACGCGGCGAACAAATTCCACATGACCAATCACCTTGTTTTCAAGATCAGCTTTTTGGGCTGGCGTTGCTTGTTCCAAAGCTTTTTCCAACAGGCGTTGGCGAACACCCATGCTGGTTGCGGTAAACTGGTCTTCTCTAAACTTCGGAAGCTGCGCTGTGCCGAACATGGCATTATCGCGCACCAACACAGGCGGGTTGATTTCTTGATAGCCGGCTTCTTGGGTGTGAAGATCAAGCATATATTGCGCCAGTGCACGTTCCAACCTTGCGAGCGCCCCTTTAAGCACAACAAACCTCGCGCCAGACATTTTCGCCGCCGCTTCAAAATCCATCAACTTCAGGCCTTCGCCAATATCGAAATGCTGTTGCGGTTCAAATGCAAAACTTGGCTTTTGGCCCCAGACGCGCACTTCAACATTGTCATGTTCGTCTCTACCGTTGGGAACGCTGTCGAGCGGAATGTTGGGGATAACTGAAAGAGCTTCGTTCAGTTTTACCGTGTACCCTCTTTCAATTTGTTCGCCCTCAGCAATAAATTGCTTAAGTCCAGCGATCTTTGATTTTAGCTGTTCAGCCAATGCAAAGTCTTTCTTTGCCATGGCTGCGCCTATCTCTTGTGAGGAAGAATTTCTCTGACTTTGTGCTTCTTGCAACTTCTGCATTTGATCGCGACGCTGTAAGTCCAAAACAAGTAAGCTATCTGCCAAAGGTTCCAAGCCCCGACGCTTAAGACCAGCGTCAAATGCGGCAGGATTTTCACGGATGGCTTTGATGTCGTGCATTGGTCAGATTCTCGTTTGATTTTGGATGGGTATAAGCAGGATCAGCCAAAATGGCGAGATCGAAAACAAAAAAGCCGGACATTGCTGCCCGGCTTTAAAAATTTGATCAGAAAATCAGTTGCCCGACATTTTTGCCACTTCGGCGGCAAAGTCGTCTTCCTGCTTTTCAATGCCTTCACCAAGCTGCATCCGCACAAAACCAGTGATCTTGATGGCAGCGCCAGCTTTTGTGGCAGCTTCAAGGGCTGCCTGCGTGACAGACTTTGCACCATCGTGAACGTAAGGTTGTTCAAGCAGGCAATTTTCCTTGGCATAGGTTTTGAGGCCCGAAGCCACAATTTTTTCCATCACTTGGGGGGGCTTGCCCACGTTCTTTTCTTCAAGAACGGCAGCTTCACGCGCCAACACATCTGCTGGAACCGATGTCATATCTAAAGCGATTGGGTTAGTGGCTGCAATGTGCATCGACAAGAGGCGGCCAAATGCGTTCAATTCTTCTGCCTTGCCAGCTGATTCCAAAGCCACGATTACGCCAATTTTGCCCATGCCGGGGGCGATTTGGTTGTGAACGTAAGAACCCACAACGCCTTCCTTTACGGTTAAAACGGCAGTGCGGCGCACTGTCATGTTTTCGCCAATTGTGGCCACCATTTCGGCCACATATTCGGCAACTGCATGGGGTGAACCGGGGAAATGCATTGTCTTCAACGCTTCGGTTGAACCATGGGCGTTAACGGCCAGTTTTGAAATTTCAGCCACCATCACCTGGAATTTTTCATTGCGGGCAACAAAGTCGGTTTCTGAGTTCACTTCAACCAGAGCACCTGTTGTGCCTTTAATGCACAGGCCAACAAGGCCCTCTGCCGCAACGCGTGTGGATTTCTTGGCAGCCTTTGCCAAGCCTTTGGCGCGAAGCCAATCGATTGCTGCTTCCATATCACCATTGTTTGCAACGAGTGCAGATTTGCAATCCATCATGCCTACGCCAGTTTTTTCGCGCAGGTCTCTGACCATAGCAGCTGTAATGTCAGCCATTTGGAACCCTCATTTGAATAAGAATATGGGCCTGCGACACTGCAGGCCCAACTACATAAGTGTTTAAGCCGCTGGAATTTCTTCCATGATTGGCGCTTCCATGGCGCCAGCATCAATGCCTGAACGATGTTGTGACTTTTCGATGCCTTCAAGAACAGCACGCGAAATTAAATCACAATAAAGTGCAACAGCGCGAGCCGCGTCATCATTGCCAGGAATTGGATAATTCACGCCGGCAGGATCAGAGTTCGTGTCGATGATGGCCACAACTGGAATGCCCAAACGATTGGCTTCCTTAATCGCAATGGCTTCTTTGTTGGTGTCGATCACGAACAGCAAATCGGGTGTGCCGCCCATGTCTTTGATGCCGCCCAAAGCTTTATCAAGCTTGGTTTTTTCGCGAGCCATATCCAACATTTCGCGCTTTTTCAATCCAACACCTTGCTTGGCGATCATTTCATCAATGTGGCGCAGATGCTTGATTGAATTTGAAATAGTTTTCCAGTTGGTGAGCATGCCGCCCAACCACCGTGCATTCACATAATATTGCGCTGAACGCTTGGCTGATTCTGCTACTTGTTCAGCAGCTGAACGTTTGGTGCCCACAAACAAAACACGGCCGCCTTTGGCCACGGTGTCTGTTACCAATTGCAATGCGTTATGCAGCAAGGGAACGGTTTGCGATAAATCTAAAATATGAATGCCATTGCGCACGCCATAGATATATGAACCCATTTTCGGGTTCCAACGATGTGTTTGGTGACCAAAGTGAACGCCAGCTTCCAAAAGCTGACGCATTGTGAAATTCACAGCCATAATAAGTCCTTCTCCGGTTAATCCTCCGCAAGTGGTGTGACCGAGACATTCGGCACCGGAAGGAACGTTCTCTATGAGGAGATTTTGCAATCCCATGAGAGGTTCCAACACCTGCGTGTGGGGTGGGTAGTGCGCTGCTGCTAGCGTAAACGGGCACTGAAAACAAGTGCCGGTTGATTTTTAAACGTTACACTGAATTAACAACGGAAAAGAGCTGAATATTCGTCACTTGTTTACTACTTAGGTCGAATCTGTCTCAATAGAATTTTTACGGACAATAATGGATTATGTCACTTCAACTTTCTGAAATTGGCTATGGCGACACTGTTTCATCTTACGCACAATTGGTTGCGGAGACGTGTTGGAGCGGAGTTCTCAATTCGTTAGAGGTGCAACACACTTATCCTGCGACTTTTCCAAAGGACAAAACGTTTACGATGATGGGCGGCATGTATAGTGCGGGCACAACATGGGCATTCAATGTGTTGCGCAATATCAGCTTGTTACAAAACAAAACCGTGTTCAGCGCATACAGCGAAAGGATGAGCCCCAAAGTTCTCGACAAATTTCAAAACCATGATGTTTTGTTGTTTAAGGGCCATGTGTTGGGCAAATCTTTCCAAAATCTTATCCGCCACACTCCTGCAACATTAATCGTTCCGGTGCGTGATCCGCGCGATGCTATGTGTTCGCTGATGAATCGCTTCAATTATTCATTCGGCCATGCCCTGCAGGTGGTTTCGATGAGTGCTGAAAACATCTTAAATGTTCAAACAAAACTTCCGCATTTGATTTTGCGCTATGAGTCGGGCTTCACCAACACTGTGGAAAGTGTCTATAAGCTTGCACATTATGTTGGCTTTAATCTGAGTGTTGACCAAGCCCAAGATGTTTTTGAGAGCATGAAACCGCAACGTGTAAAAGAGTTGATTCGTTCTCTTGAACAAAGCCGCGCAATTCAGCCGTCTCGACCGCGCGTTAGTGTTGACCCCAAAACCAACTGGCACCCCAACCATGTGGGAGATTTGAAAATTGGCAATTATAAGAGTCAATTCAGCTCGGAACAGCGTGACCTTGTAAACAACCAATTGGCAGAATTCATCGCTCATTTTCGGTATGAGAACGACGCAGAAGCCGTAAAACGCGCAGCCTAAAAGCGCGCCTTTTCCAACCATTGCATTTGCCCCCCGAACTTGGGAAAAGCCCGCCATGGTGATGCGCAGCGAAATTCAGGCTTTGGTTCAAACTGATGAGGTGGTGCTGTGGCAAACCAGCGTTGTTCCCATTTCATATCCTGTTGCCGTTGCAAAGATGGATGCACATGTGGCCGCCATTGCTGGTGGAACTGAACAAGAGCGCGTGTGGTTGCTTGAACACCCCGCAATTTATACGGCGGGCACCAGCGCCAAGCGTGAAGACCTTGTTGAACCCAATCGCTTTCCAGTTTTTGAAACGGGGCGCGGCGGGCAATATACATATCATGGGCCGGGCCAACGCGTGGCTTATGTGATGCTGAATTTGGCCAAGCGCGGCGCTGATGTGCGCGCCTTTGTGGCGGCTCTCGAAAATTGGTTGATTGCAACGCTGGCCGAATTTGGCGTGGTTGGTGAGCGGCGTGAAGACCGGGTTGGCATTTGGGTAAAGCGCGGTTCACACGAAGACAAAATTGCCGCCCTCGGAATTCGTGTTCGCAAGGGTGTGACATTACACGGCATCAGCCTCAATGTGAATCCCGCGCTTGAACACTTCAATGGCATTGTGCCTTGTGGTTTATCTCAACACGGCGTGACTAGCTTGGCTGATCTTGGCATTAGCGCTTCGATGCAGGCAGTGGACGCTGCACTGGCCAAGCATTTTGAAAATATATTCGGCCCAATCAAGAGGCTTTAATGGACAAGCTAACACTTTTTGGCCTGTTTGCGGTCTCGCTCATGCTGGTTACATATACCCTTGAAAAGCGTTCACACTGGTATGTGTTGGCCTTCGCCTTTGCCTGCGCCTTGGGTTCAGCTTATGGCTTTCTCCAAGGCGCTTGGCCTTTTGGATTGGTAGAAGGTGTGTGGGCAATCATCGCTTTGAAACGGTGGATTGACTTGCCCGCTTAGTTCAATTCCTTCAGCGCGGCTGCGGGCAAAGGTGTGTAACCATTATCACGCAAGAAACCCGCCAAGGCTTTTGGAATGGGAATAGCTTTCAAATTGTCATTCGGACAATCAGCCACCTTCTGGCCGCTGGTGCATTCTTGCGGGCCAAAGCCATTTTCTTTTTCATAGTTTTTCATAAACAATGCCCAAGCCTCATCGCCTTGGCCCAAACGAATTTTGCTTGCCACCCAGCCTGCCAAAAAGCCATTCTGTTTCCAGGTATCCGGCGTTACGTTGGCGCTATATTCTATGCCCGCTAAATCTTGCACCAGCCTTCCGCGCATGGCCTGATTTGTGGATACGTCCATGATCTTGCCAGCAATCAATTGATGAATTTCGATGGGTGCAAATGATCCGGCATAAGAGCCAAATGAATATAGAAAGCGATTATCAACGCTGACCAATTCCATCGTGCCGTCTCCGTTCACATCTTCAAACCAATAGCCTTCGCCATCAAGCTCTGGCGAGGTTATGAGAGACCATGGGGCCGTAGGTTTTTCTTTGACAATAAACGTGGTGGTGGTGCAGCAATGTGCGCCGCCCGAAAAATTTGTCACCACAACTTGTGGCGATGGTGAACCCGCTATAAGTTTGGCAATGCCGGCATTGTGATAGTTCATGCCTAGAAATTCTTCGGCTGTTGCCAAATCATCTTTCGGCAAATCTTTGCCAATGTCGAAATGAAACGGGCCATTGGCATCTTTGCCATCAACCACGGTATAGGCGCGATCTGGCTCAAGCTTTTGAGCGTTGATTTTCACGTTGAAATCACCCGACGAAAATTCAGCGGTTTTTTCAAGTGTATAAGGAATAAGTGCACTGGAAGTTGCGGGAGCTTGCCAAACAGTTTCGATATAATTGGCACCTTGGGTTAAAACCGCATCCTTGGGCAGATCGCCAATGCGGCTATCTTTATCAGCTTTCTTCAAGTCTTTGATTGATTTATAGGCGTAAGGCCCTGCTATCACGCCAAAATATCCACTTTTAGAGGTGACAACTTTAATTGTGTCAGCCATCGATGAAACAGCGCGCGCAATACCGATGGCTTGATCTTTATCTTTGCTAGAGGCCAGCAAAAGCCAATGGAATTTTCCGGTTAAAGCAAGGGTTTCAGACTGTGCTGCATTTGCGCCCACTAGTGTTGCTGCCAATGCCGCAAGCGAAATCATTTTTTTCATATTTGTTACCATCCATAAATGCCCATTAAAGTTATTTCATATAACTTCGTGGAGAAGACAAGGCGCAAATGTGACTTCAATCCGGCAATTGCGAAATATCTGCATTGCGGCTAAAGCCCCGCCTTATGAACGCACATGTCCCTAAAGTTGGTTTGGTTCAACTCGGTTGCCCCAAGAACCTGGTTGATTCTGAACGTATCCTCACGCAGCTTCGCGCCGAAGGCTATAAAATTGCGCCCGGTTATGATGATGCTGATGTGGTGATTGTGAACACCTGCGGCTTTCTTGATTCTGCCAAGGCCGAAAGCTTGGCCGCTATCGGCGAGGCCATGCAAAACAATGGCAAGGTTATTGTAACTGGCTGCTATGGCATTGAAGCTGCAACCATTCGCCAAGCCCATCCGAATGTTTTGGCTGTCACTGGCCCGCACCAATATGAGCAAGTGGTGGGTGCTGTGCACGCGGCATTGCCGCCGCAGCATGATCCGAAATATGATCTGGTTCCACCGCAAGGGTTGCATCTAACCCCGCGCCATTATTCTTATTTGAAAATTTCAGAAGGGTGCAACAATCGTTGTTCTTTCTGCATCATTCCATCCATTCGCGGTGATCTTGTGTCGCGCCCCATGGCTGCGGTTTTGTATGAAGCCGAGCGTTTGGTGAAAGCGGGCGTGAAAGAATTGCTGGTCATCAGCCAAGATACTTCAGCTTATGGCGTTGATATTAAGTATGCCGAATCAAAATTCAAAGGCCGCGAAGTTCGTGCCAAGTTTTATGACATGGCCAAAGAGCTTGGTGATTTGGGTGCTTGGGTGCGCATGCATTATGTTTACCCCTATCCACATGTGGATGATGTTATTCCGCTGATGGCAGAGGGCAAAATTCTGCCCTACCTCGACATTCCATTTCAGCATGCTTCACCTACGGTTTTAAAAGCGATGCGCAGGCCCGCAAACCAAGAGAAGGTATTGGATCGTTTGGTGAAGTGGCGTTCGATTTGCCCAGACATTGCCGTGCGTTCAACATTCATTGTGGGCTTTCCGGGCGAGACTGATGCTGATTTTGAATTTCTGTTGGATTGGATGAAAGAGGCGCGGCTAGAACGCGTAGGCTGTTTCCAATATGAGCCTGTGTCTGGCGCCAAAGCCAATGACTTAGGCTTGCCGCAAGTGGCCGATGAAGTGAAGGCAGAACGTTATGCCAGGTTCATGGAAACTCAGCAGGTAATTTCAGCCGAAATTCTTCAAAGCAAAGTGGGCCGTGAGATTGACGTTTTGATCGACGAGATTGACGTTGAAAACGATGAAGCCATCGCCCGCAGCCAGTGGGACGCGCCCGAGATTGACGGAAATGTCTTCATCCCCAACGCCGGAAATTTAAAACAAGGCGATATGGTGAAGGTGAAAATTGTTGAAGCAGAAGAATATGATTTGGTGGGCGAGCTGATTTAGCCCGCCCTCCTGCTTACTTCGCAGCCTTAATCACTGCATCAATCTGAGGCGCTGCCTTAGCACAAAAGCCAGCTTTATCAGCGTCTGCATCAGCTTGCGTTTTGGCCCACAGTCCATCGAGATCAGCCTGAGCCAATCCGCTTTTTTGTTCCAAGCGCTGCACGGCATCGCCAAGCTTGGATGATTTGCCGCTGTCTTGTTCGCATCAGCTTTAAGCGTTGGGGCCGTGGTGGCAGCGGCTGCACCTGCAGAGCTGGTGAAAGCCTATGAGGCAGGTGTTGCTGGTGCCAAATGTGATTTGAATTTAGACAGCGGCAAATCATCCAAACTTGGTGATGCCGTGCAGCGCTTGGAACAAAAAAGCGGATTGGCTCAGGCTGATCTCGATGCACTGTGGGCCAAAACGCAA
>JANXRO010000260.1 GCA_025356765.1 Hyphomicrobiales bacterium
GCTATCGACGGGTCTTTCCCACGCGTCCGGCTCTGGCGTTTTATCTTCCGACTCAAAAGGCCAAAGTTCAACAACCCCTTGCTGTTTACGAAGCACCGTGTGGGCGCGTTCAGAGGCATCAAAAATGCCAAGCTCTTTCAGTTTGGCTTGCGTAAAAAGGGCGTTGACGGCATCCAGCACAGCACTTGTGCTGCGATAAGATGTGGTGAGTTCAACCAGCGCCATCTGGCCCCGCGTTTGTTCAAAAAGCTCTTCACGGGTTTTGGCAAAGCCTTTGGCATCAGCACCCTGAAAACTGAAAATGGATTGCTTTTGATCGCCCACCACAAAAACGCTGCGCGAATGGGATTTGGGCATACCAGCGCCGGCAAAAAATTCATCAGCCAATCTTCGCACAATGCGCCATTGATCGGGGCTTGTATCTTGTGCCTCATCCAAAAGGATATGATTGATACCTTCGTCGAGTTTTTTTAACACCCATTGTGTGGATCTTGTATTTGATAAAAGCGAAGCGGCTTTGGTGATGAGATCGGCAAAATCATAGATGCCCAAACGCTGTTTTTCAGTAGCCACGTGATGTAAAATTTCTTTTGCCAACACAAAAACATTGCCGCTTTGGGCGATGATATCCAGGGTGTTGCGCTTTTGAATAAGTTCAAGAACACGCTGCTTTTCAGCTTCAATAAAGTTTTGCGTATCGGGAAAGGCCGACATGGTTTTATTGCTAATCTGTTGCTGCCGGGGCTTGCCTTCCGTCAAATAAAATTTTTCCAAAAGGTCTTCAGGCGCATTGTCCTGTGCAATTTTCAACATCACTTCAGAAGGATTTATGGTGCCGTGCTTTCCGGAAGGTTCAAGCACTTTTGCATGATGAAGATATGCCGCTTTATCGATAGTGTTCAAGTCGGCCTTGATTGTTTCAGGTTTGAAATCTGCAACACCAAGGCCGGTGGACAGTACAAGTTCATAAGCGGCTTTATCAAGATTCAAAAGTTCGGGGCTGGCTTTGCGCAGCTCGTTTATGAAGTCTTTGATCAGAGATTGAAAATCATCCTGGTTCAAACGTTCGGTGAGGGACTTTGCGGCTTTGGCTGCTTGGCTTTGGGTTTCACGATCAGCTTGTTTCAAAACAAATTGCGTGGCTGAAAATTGAAGCTCTCCCTCGCGCCGCTCGTCCATCACGGAAAAGCCTGGTGCAAGGCCCGCTTCAACCGGAAACAAGTGAAGAAGCTTTTCGCAAAAGGCGTGAATGGTTTGGATTTTTAATCCACCGGGTGTTTCCAAGGCCCTGGTGAACAATTGCCTTGCCCTGGTTTGCAGAATGGGATCAGTGCCATCTTCGCCCAAGCGCTGAAGGGAAAGGGTTAAAGAGGCATCGTCCAAATTCGTCCAAGCTGCCAAATTGTCGAACAGCCTTGACCACATTTCGGCGGCCGCCGCCTTGGTATACGTAATGCACAAAATGGACGCCGGTTCAGCACCTGATAACAACAAGCGCATAACCCTTTCAACCAGCACATGGGTTTTGCCCGAACCTGCATTGGCCGAAACCCAAACCGACAATTTTGGGTCACTGGCCCTTTGTTGATCATTTGCGATGTTCAGAACGGGTTTGCTCATGCTTCACCTGCCAAGATCCATTCAAGGTGGCGCGACAGGTGGTCAAAGTCCGCCTCCTCGGCTTCAGTTTTGACGCGCAGGCGCGGCAGATAAGCCAGCGTGGGATCACAATATTGTTTCAGCAGGGATTTAAGATAGCCCAAATGTTTTTCAGCCAATGCGTCGAGGCCTTGTTTTGCTGTGATGGAATTGACCTTCAGGCCCTTTTGCCCGCCGCCCAAATGCAGATAAAGAATTTCTGACACGCTGGATGGTGGGATGCCTTTGAACCCATTGTTGATCACAAGTGCTGCTTCAAGCGTGAGCTGGGGTGCAAGAAATGCTTCGACTTGTTTTTGTGTCGGGGGTGCTCCAGTTTTATAATCAATGATGCGAATGGTGTTATCATTCAGCACATCAATGCGATCAGCGCGAGCCTTCAGTTCAAATTCAGTTTCGTTGATTGTGAAACTATGGCTGCCGTTGATTTCAGCAAAATTTTTCATGGTTGTTGCTGCGAAGTGTTTTTCTTGTTCCACAATCCATTGGGCTGTGCGCAAAAACCGTGGCCACCAAAACCGCTTTGTCTCTTGGGTAATGGCATAAGCTTTAAAAACCTCTTCGCCAGCGGCCAGCAGGCTATCGAAGGTACGCGTATCAACCTTGTTCCACAGGGCCAGTGCATCATGAAAAATGCTTCCTAAGAGTGCTGCGTCCTGGGCTTTGCCGAAGTCTTCCAAGGGTTCAAGCATTAGAATGCGCCTTGCATAAATGGCATAGGGATTGCGGATCAACTTTTCAATTTCAGTAACACTGAAGCGCACAGGTCTTGCAACCACCGGCGGAGCAAAATTGGGCTTGCCATGGGCTTGCATTTTGCCTGCTTCATCCAGCAATTGCGCCAATAGAAGCGGGTTGAAATCAGGATCTGCGCTCAGCGACACTTGCGCTGCATCAAGCACGGTTTTCAAGCGCAAAAGCCAGCGTGATGGCGTGGTAGGCGCACCACCAATGCGCTCGGACGATGTGACATAGACCCGCGCATTGCCCAAGCCTTGCTCAAAATCATGGGCGGCCAAACCGATATCGCGTTCCGGATGGGGCAGGCCAAAAAGATCACGCATGCTGCGGTTCAGCCATGGGCCAGGATCTGTTGGTTTGGGCCAAATGGCTTCATTGAGGCCGCCCAGAATAACCACATCGGCCTTCATCAAACGGGCTTCTAACGTTCCATAAATGCCAAGGCGCGGGTGGCCTCTAAAGCTTGGTGGCAATGGCGTTGTGCGCAGCAATTGCTGGATGACCAATGCGGCCTCATAAAGCGAACAGGACGGGTGAAAGTACGCGGCTGAATTCAGCTCAGTAATAAATTGTTCAAACACGCGTTGTTCAGTCGTGGCCTTTTCATAATCGGGGTTGAGAATTTCGAGGGCCGCAACAAGACGGGCGATGTGGGTGCTGAAGGACGCTATGGCTTTGTCGGTGAAACCCGCCAAGGCTTCATCCAATTTCACACATAACGCCTCAATGGCTGCCCAGTCTTCGGGTTGTAAAGATTTAACCAGCGGGTGATTGCGATAGGTTTTCAGGCTGCGCTGGTGGGCCGTCTGGGCCAGATCTTTAAACGTTGGGGACAATTGCATAAATGGATTGCCCCGCAGGCAGGCAAATTCAAACTGTTGCCGCAGCAAAACAAAACCAGCATGAGCAAAACCCAATGTCACATCATGGTGGCCCAGAAGCGCCATCACCGAAGCGATGCCGAAATTTTGCAGTGCGCATTCTAAAAGCAAATCCAGAATATGGCCTTGGCCTTTGGTGTTCAGCGCAAGGCTTGCTGTATCAGTAATATCAATATTCCAGCGCCGCAGTTCGGCTTTGACGCGAATGGCCAAATCACGATCTGGCGTGATCAAGGCCGCGGTTTCATGTTC
>JANXRO010000278.1 GCA_025356765.1 Hyphomicrobiales bacterium
GCCAAAATCATCGCCCAAATGATTGTGAGCATCAATCACCCGACAATGGGGTTTTTGCAAAATGGTTTGCTTTCGCACCAATTTGGATACGGGGCGAAAATCTTTCAAATTCAAATTGCGGATCATCAGGCAAAACTCGAATTGATTTAGGACAGGGAATACTCAACCTGACTTATCCTATCACAACTTAAAAAGTGGGATAGATGAAAAGAGGCGACAACTGTGCCTGGCCATGAAGACTCTTTCTATTTTTCGATATTGTTCTTTAAACGTGAACGTCGCTCTTCGAGCGAATTCAAGAAATTCCTTATCAGAGCTTAGAGAAGTTTCTGTTAATGATCGGTTGTGAGACATGTTCTATAATTCGAAAATGGATTGGGGCACCACAGCTTGGCAAAAGGACCGACGGAGGCAGGTCTCATCAAGGCATAAAGCGGTTTGAACCGCCCCGGGATTGCCGGAGGCTGATTTATTTAAGTTATGCTGCCATGAGCGCATTGTCCATGGCGGCGTGGTAGTTCTGCTCGGCTTCGGCAGGTGGGATATTTCCGTTGGGCTCCAACAGGCGTCTGTTGTTGAACCAATCAACCCATTCCAGTGTTGCAAACTCAACAGCTTCAAATGGGCGCTTGCAGAATGCAGTGCCTTCATAGCAGCACCCCCACACACGCACCGTTGGAAAAAACCTTGAAGGACGCGCCTTCCTGCATGACTATGATTGGAAACAAGACAACAGCTTCCGTGTTCTTGAACTTATTCTCAACGCGCCGGTCGTTGTGGCAAGTTGGATCAGCCTGCAATATTTTGGATCGACCGTGGCACCAGAAGTCTTCGGTGGCGGGAACAAGCTTTTGCACAATGTCATTGGTGGCATCGGTGTGATTGAGGGAAACGGCGGCTTGCTCAGAGTTGGCCTACCCTGGCAGTCCGTCCACGATGGCAAAAATTATCGGCACCAACCGTTACGATTATCGGTCTGTATCGAAGCACCTCGCGGTGCCATAGCCGATGTCCTGAGCCGACATGACAACGTGCGTGCGCTGTTCGACAATGGCTGGCTGCACCTGTTTGCCCTTGATGAAGAAGGGTACATGGCCTAGCGCTATGCTGACGATCTGAAATGGGCAGGGATGCAAGAAGCTGAAGCTGGCGATCTGTCATCGTTCAAAGTCGCAGGGTGAAAACTGGCAATTTAAATCTATCCAGAGTGAGAATCGACCACCCCTACGACTAGACCCATTTGGGCATAATTTTCACAAATGACAGATTGAGCGCATTTGTTAAATTTTGTTGCAGCTGCAAACGCGCAATGAGTTTTCCCACCAAATATGAAAGCGCGAAAGTGATACACACCGAGATGATAACTGCGGTTGCATTTGAAAACGACAATTGTACCGATAACAACCGCAGTGATTTAACCGACAGTATTACGGGATAATGCAAACAATAGACAGGGAACGACAAGGCCCCCAGAGCGGACGATATTTTTTCCACTCTTTTTCCCGATATATGCGCTTGGGCCCCTTGGTAAACCAATATTGGTGCCAAAATGCTAATTTCCAAAATGCTATAAATGCCTTTAATATAAAAAGGGAATGCTAACATCAGAAGTAAACAAAAATAAACCAACAACGCATTCCAGCCCCGACTTTTTGTTTCGATGGGGAGCGATGTTTTGGCTTGGATGAGACGATAGATCACCATGCCACACGTGAACCCAAAGCATACTCTTGAAAATCCACCCGTGAAATTTTTCGTTCCCCAACCTGCATCAAAATCAAACAATCGATTGCCGACCATGTGCCCATTCCAAAGCGAAAAGATCACAACATCGAGTAGAAAAAGAAAGCAGGATATTGCCAACATTTTATTGCCAAGCCGATTGAATAAAATAAAAGCAATACTCGCAAAAAACTCAAAGAAAATAGACCATAATGGCCCGTCGGTCGGAAAAAGTTGCCCCACAATCCTTGCACCATCCAGCATAAACCAATTGCTGTTGTAAGCAGGAATAAAAAACATATTTGACAAAGCCGCTGTCCAAATTTGATGAGAGCTGAAATCAGTAAGCGATGCTTCCTGCATCAGTAAAAATGCGGGAACACCTAAAATAACACCGAATATTGATAGCGGCAGCAAACGGGCAATGCGCCTTGAAAGATAGTCTGTGTTGGCCATTCCCCTATCAAGCTTAGCGCCATAGGAATGCAAAATGACAAAACCGCTTAGTATAAAAAAGAAATCGACTGCAGTGAATGCGTTGAAGAAAAAACGATAACCGTTTTGAATATTGTAATGAAATAGCATGATGAAAATTGCTGCAATGCCGCGCATCCCGTCGAGAGTTTCAAAACGTTCCTTAGATTGTTCTTTCATCATATTTTCTCAGAATCTGTTGGCGACAATATTGTGCAAGTTTCCAATTTTGAAAACGAAAGACGCGTGGCCTCAAGTATATGTTCCTTGGGGAGGGGACTTGAGGCCACACTTGACTCCGAAGTTGAGCCACCCAACCTCGCGAGGGTGTTATATTCATTGAAACTTGCGAGAGGCTGGCTGAACGGCAGGCAACTTCAAATTATTTGAGCTTTGCATCCAATTTGAAAGATCAATGCCCGTAAGTCTTGAAAGCCGTTCAAGTTCGGGGCGGTAATGGTTTGCCATCAAGCTTCGACACGTTGATGTCATTTCGGGTTTTGGCTGCTTGTTAATTGCAATAATAAATTGCTTAATCTTCTGTGAAAGCCATTTCGGCAGCCAGTTCAAGAGATTCTTGTTTGATGTCAAACCATGGGTTAACAAACGATGCAGTGTTAGATTGAGAGGAACTGATACAAGTTCGGAGGTTCCGTTGACGTGCAAATCTAAATTTGCAGTTGGCGAAGGTGTAATATCTAAGAACGCACAGATTTTCTCATAAGTGGCTTTGGGTGAAGACACCAAGTCATCATACAAAAGCAAAAGACGTTGAGACTCGCCGAATGCGTCGCAGTATTCTTGCCATTGAGAAACATAATTTCCGGCTTCCAGATAGTGATGCCCCCACCACCAGCCCTTGGAAATTCTGATCTTTTCATTGTTGAGCGCCGTCTCAAAATCACAAACGTCTTCGAAACCAGCTTGAACGTGAAAAATAAATTGCGAAAATGCTCTGTCGCATGGGTTCCTCAGTATACAGATGATTTTCGCAGCGGGATTATGGTGTTTGATGCTGGCGGCCGTTCCCGGAAAGTAGAGATATCCCGGCGATGCATCACCACTCGGCTGCCTTGGTTTGCAATTGTCATAAAGATGCTGATAGTCTTTTTCGGAAACCGTAATCAGTTCTTTGTAGTGTGGGTCAAGCTCATTGCCAAAGTAAGGCAGACCTTTATCTTTGAAACAAAAATGATGTGGTTCTTTTGTTTCAGGCAGAAAGATGCCGGGATGTTCTTTCAGCCATTGCCATAGTGTCGTTGTGCCTGAACGTGCAGCACCCACGATGAAAAAATCAACTTTTTTGTTTGTCATCGCACAAGCCCTTTGGCGTTCAATTTGTAACGGCGAGAAATGGTCTGAAGGTACGTTGCTCCTTGATTGTCGCTCGAAGCGGGCTCAAATATTATTTTGGGCACAATCCAAGTAAAGATGCCGAGGACAATTGTTTGAACAGATAAGACCGCGATTGCCACAGCCAAGATGCTGAACTGGCATGCGATCAGCAGTGCGATGATTAACACAACTGTGTTGATAAATTGCCAGCGCATTTCAATTTCTGGTCTGCCGATTGCTTTCAACAATTGCCCGGTGATGCAGGCATAGGGGCGCACCAAAGCTGAAAGACAGATGATTGAAAGAACAGGGGCTGCTTCAATCCATTTGCTGCCAAAGACGATAGGCACATAAAATGGTGCCAATACTGATTGGAGGATAATTATTGCCCCCAAGCCCAATCCCATGCGGTTGCGGGTTTGAAAAAAACGACTTTGTAAAGTTTGCTTGTCTGTGTTCACTTCACACAGATATGGAAACACCGCAACGCTTATTGCGCTAATAAATCCAAGGGTCAAACCCAGTCCTGCATTGAATGCAAAATAATATATTCCGAGGGCATGGAGTCCTAAAAAATAACCAACCAGCAAATTGTCGATATTGGCTTGCACCGTGGATAATACTTCCGTCCCGATCACACTTCTGCTGTAGCGAAGAATTTTGCTCCAACCGAAGAATTTTGCATTTCCCAAGACTTTGTTTGGCCGCCATTTGTGGCCGTTGCGCACCATGATCAACCATATGGGAGCGACCAAAAGTTTTGGCAAAATAATCGCCCACATATCAAATCCGGCAAGCGCAAAGCAGGCTGTAAGAATATTATC
>JANXRO010000286.1 GCA_025356765.1 Hyphomicrobiales bacterium
AAAAGTTTCAGATCCAAGCGATACACACTCCTACACAAACGGATTGAAAATATATCCGTTGGTTTTTTTATTTCAGTCAAATTGGCCATGAATTTGATCGTCAACCACTTCGCTCCAGGTCCAACATTCCAGTTACGGTATGCTATTCCACTAAGTGTAACCCATTGAAATAAATGGCAAATAATTTATTTTTAACGAGATGTTAACTACGCAGCCATATCAATCAATATAAAGGCTGGGGGCAATTCGCAAAATTTCTTTGAATAATGAAGAGGACGCAGGATGATTATAATGTTGGGGCATCACATTGCTGAAACTGATCTCTATTGCATGGCTTTGAGAGCTGAAGGATTGGCGGCCAATGGGATTACGCACCGAGATTTTGGCGAGTGGTTTTCATCACTTGACGCATCTGATAAGCTATCAATCGAAACGATTTTGGTGGGCGAACACGCCTCCAAGATTAACACAATTAGCCTCATCAAATCGCGTTCAAATATTCCCGTTATTGCAATGAATGCCAGTGCTGAACTGGATTCAATTTTGAAACTATTTTTAATGGGAGCAGATGATGTTGTAACCGACAAGGTGCAACCACGCGAAATTGTAGCGCGTATTGGCGCTATTCGGCGCCGGACATTTTCGCATGTCGGCTTTGTTACAATTGGCCCTCTCAAAATCTATTTCGATGGTCGTGATGTCGAACTCTATGACCAAGCATTAATTCTGCCTCGTCGTGAACGGCGAATTCTGGAATATCTCGCAGCAAATTTAACCCGGCGCGTAAACCGCACGATGATTTTCAATGCTGTCTATGGTCTGTTTGAGGAAGATGTCGAAGAAAGTGTTGTCGAAAGTCACATCAGCAAACTGAGAAAGAAATTGAAAGCCAGTTTGAATTTCGACCCCATCGATAATCAGCGCTATTTAGGGTATCAACTCATCAAGCAGGCCTATGACCAAAACGAAGAAAAAGAAAATGTAAAAAACCCCAAGCAAACGGGAGGAAGAAATATTAGCGATCGATTTCATGCCATTGCAGCATAAAAGGCGGGTGCTTTAGAATAGACGTGAAATTTTGAACCATTTTCGCATTTAGTATGCACCGCGGCCCGTAATCAAAGCGCGGAACATCAGGGCTATCATCGCTAAGTCTGAAATTATGTTCCGCGTACGACCGTATGCAAGATCCATATTGATCATCCGATCAAAGTCGATTTCTGCGCGGCCGGAAACTTGCCATAAACCAGTCAGGCCCGGCTTGGACTCCAACCGTCCCAGCGCAATTTTTGGATATGCAGCAACTTCTTGCGGCAACGCGGGGCGTGGCCCCACTATTGCCATATCGCCCTTCCAGACATTTAATATTTGTGGAAGTTCATCTAAGGATAGGCGACGAAGAATTTTTCCCACTTTTGTTATGCGGGGATCATTTTTCGATTTGAAGCAAACGCCTTTGCGTTCGGATAGGTGCAAAACGGCTTGTCGTCTGGCTTCGGCATCTAAATACATCGAGCGAAATTTGTAGATTTTAAATATTTTTCCGTGTTGGCCCACGCGCAGTTGCGTAAAGAAGATTGGTCCCTTTGTTTCCAGTCTGATGGCAAGGGCAATAAGGCCGATCAACGGCATGAGACCCACGAGCGCTCCTCCAGATAGAATAAGATCGAGTGAGCGCTTTGCAAAATTATCGAAGATGGACGGAAATTGCTTTTTGAATGTAGACAAAAAAGATCGACCAACGAAAACTGGATTTCCTATAACATAACGTGAAAACATTCGCTTTGGTTCCACTGCCAAGCGCCAAATCCATTCCATGCCCAGTCTTCGCAACGATGAGGGGGCACGAGATATGCTGCCTGACCAGAAATCAAATTGCGCACCCACGCCAAACACTACTTTTGCGCTAAGACGGTGTCGATTGCGCGCAATCCAAATATCTTGCAAGGGCACTCCTAATCCCACTAGAAGAACGTCAGCGCCACTCGCGTTGATGCTGTCGATTATTGCATTTTCATCCCGTGCTGAGAAAAAGCCGTTGCGTGTTCCAGCGATCTGAAGATTTTTGTTGAGAGCCACAGCAGCAATTGCGGCCTTTTCTGCGATGCCAAGCCTGCTGCCAAAAAAGTATACTTTCATTTTTCTTTCGGCCGCAGCTGAAACAATTGCGGGAAACAAATCGGTTCCATTCAAATTTTCGGTGAAACGTGATTTTTCGAGTTTTGCGGCAATTTGCATGCCAGAGCCATCTGGCAGCAATGTCGTGGCTTTGGAAATCGCCCAACGATAGATCGGATCAGCTGCGGCAACATTGATTCAATGCGCGTTGAGGAAGGCTACGGTCTGTTTTCCCCGATCAAAAATTTGTCTTATCGCTTCGCCTTGGTGACAGTCTAAGATCTCGCGGTTGAAGAGATTAAGCGTTTTTGCATTGTTCATTTGTGCCTCTGTTTTTTTAATTTGGAAAAAGAGTGAGCCATAGCAGATTGAAATGCATGACAAACAAAGGCTAGTTCCAATAGCTATCGAATAGTTTCAATATCAAAAAACTTAGGTCACTATTCGATTGCATATGAAGCTTCAGCGCCGCAAACTCCATTTCTTGGGAAAACCCTCAAAACTTGCGTGAGCCTCAATTAAACATTCTATGCTAATTTTATGGTGGGACCGAGCGGCATGGCATCATGCTGAGGTGGTGTGAGGAATGAAACGTGCGAGTTTTGATTGCGGATGATCATGATTTAGTCAGAGAAATTCTTGCTGCATATT
>JANXRO010000307.1 GCA_025356765.1 Hyphomicrobiales bacterium
GCCTTGCGCGCGTTCATGGAAACCTATCGCGTGGGCACTGGTGTATCACCAGAATAATCATAGAACCCGCGTTTCACTTTGCGGCCAAGCCAGCCTGCTTCAACATATTTCACAAGCAACGGGCAAGGGCGATATTTGGAATCGCTCAACCCCTCATGCAAAACTTGCATGATCGACAAACACGTATCAAGCCCGATAAAATCCGCCAGTTCCAAAGGCCCCATAGGGTGATGCGCGCCAAGTTTCATGGCCTTATCAATGGCATCAACGCCGCCCACACCTTCATACAATACATAAACCGCCTCGTTGATCATGGGCAGTAAAATGCGATTGACGATGAAGGCCGGAAAGTCTTCAGACACAGCAGTGGTTTTGCCAAGCGTTGTGACAAAGGCGTTGACGGTTTTGAAAACCGCCTCGTTGGTGGCAATACCGCGGATCAATTCCACCAATTCCATCACTGGGGCCGGGTTCATAAAATGGATGCCCATGAAACGATCGGGCCTGCCAGAAGCTGCTGCCAAGCGCGTGATCGAAATCGATGATGTGTTAGTGCCCAAAATGCAATCGGCCTTCAGATGGGGCACCAAGGTTTCAAAAATCTGTTTCTTCACCGGTTCCTTTTCAGTGGCCGATTCAATCACCAAATCACAATCCGCAAATTGTGCCAAATCCGGTGCCTGCATGATTTTGGCAAGCGTTGCCGCCTTCATGTCTTCTGTGGCCTTGCCAGATTTTACGCGGCGTGAAAGATTGGCTTCGATGGAAAGTTGGCCTGCTTTAATCCGATCAGACGATGCATCATTAAGAAGAACTTCATAACCTGCAGCAGCACACACTTGGGCAATGCCACAGCCCATTTGGCCCGCACCAATCACACCCACTTTTGCAATTTTCATCTTGAACCTTTGTGTATTTCAAAAAGAAAGGCGAAGCTAGAACGCGCAGCCTTTCACTTCAAGTCTATTTCGCAGGTGCACAATGACGCTGCTAAAGCGCCTTTTCAAGCTCTGGCACAGCGGTGAACAAATCGGCCACCAAGCCATAATCAGCCACTTGGAAAATGGGTGCTTCATCGTCCTTGTTGATTGCCACGATGATTTTAGAATCCTTCATGCCGGCCAAATGTTGGATGGCACCTGAAATGCCAACGGCGATATAAAGATTGGGTGCCACAACTTTACCAGTCTGCCCCACTTGGTAATCATTGGGCACATAACCTGCATCCACCGCCGCGCGTGATGCACCAACCGCAGCATTGAGTTTTTTAGCCACAGCTTCCAGCATTTTAAAGTTCTCGCCAGATTGCATGCCGCGCCCGCCGGAAACAATAATCTTGGCAGATGTCAGTTCTGGCCGATCTGATTGTGTGAGATTTTCGCTCACATATTTTGAAAGCGCCGGATCAGCCGCACCGGAAACTTTTTCAATCGCAGCATTGCCGCCTTCACCCGTTGCTGTAAAAGATGCTGTGCGCACGGTGATGATTTTTTTGGCGTCAGTGGATTGCACAGTTTGCACAGCATTGCCCGCATAAATCAGGCGCACAAATGTATCAGCCGATTTCACTTCAGAAATATCTGAAATTTGCATCACATCCAGAAGCGCTGCAATACGCGGCATGAAGTTTTTGCCATTGGTGGTGGCCGCAGCCACAATATGATCATAAGAACAAGCCAGTGCCACAATGACGGCGGCTATGGGCTCAGCCAGTGGGCGCTCTAAGGCCGAACTTTCAACATGCAGAACTTTTGCAACGCCTGAAAGTTTTGCTGCGTGTTTGGCCGCTGCATCAGCCTTGTTGCCCGCAACCAACACATGCACGTCACCGCCAATTTGGGCTGCTGCCGTCAAAGCTTTATGCGTTGCGTCTTTGATGGAATGATTATCATGCTCAGCAATTAAAAGAACAGCCATCAAATTGCTCCTGCTTCTTTAAGTTTCGACACGAGTTCAGCCACAGATTTGACCTTCACACCAGCCAAACGCTTTGGCGGATCTTCGGTTTTAATCAGCTTCAAACGCGGCTTAACGTCAGCGCCATAATCAGCCGGGGTTTTTTCATCCAGTGGCTTTTTCTTGGCCTTCATAATGTTGGGAAGGGAAGCATAACGCGGTTGGTTCAAACGCAAGTCTGTGGTGATGATCAAAGGCATCTTCACATTCAATGTTTGAAGCCCGCCATCAATCTCGCGGGTGATGGTGGCTTCACCCGAACCAATTTCTAATTTCGAACAGGCCGTGGCTTGGGCCCAGCCCAACAGGGCTGAAAGCATTTGGCCAGTTTGGTTGCAATCATCATCAATGGCCTGTTTGCCCAAAATTACCAGACCGGGCTTTTCGGATTCAACGACGCCCTTTAAAATTTTGGCAACGCCCAAGGGTTCAACGGCCTCATCATGCTTCACTAAAATGGCGCGGTCTGCCCCCATGGCCAAGGCCGTGCGCAAGGTTTCTTGGGATTGGGCAGGCCCGATAGACACAACCACAATTTCCGTGGCCACACCTTTTTCTTTCAGGCGAATGGCTTCTTCCACGCCAATTTCATCAAACGGGTTCATCGACATTTTAACATTGGCCAATTCAACGCCTGAACCATCCGCTTTCACGCGAATTTTTACGTTATAATCAACGACACGTTTGACAGCGACAATAACTTTCATGGAGAACCTCTTAAACTTGGCCGCTGTTTAGGCACGGGGGGCTGGAGAGTCAATTCTGCCAGCGGCGTTAAACAGCCAATTGCGAAACAAAAGCGTTAGAATAAGCCCGGTGCAAAAACCCCCGATATGGGCCCACCAAGCCACATCTTGGCCCGGCGCTGAATTTGCCAAACTGATGATTTGCAGCACAAACCAACCGCCCAAAACCCAAATAGCGGGCAGGGGCACAGGAATGCTTATGAACAACAAAATCCAAACCCGTGCGCGCGGATATAACACCAGATAAGATGCCAGAACGCCCGACACAGCGCCCGATGCCCCAATCAAGGGCTGGCCAGAATGTTGCATCATATAGACATGGGTCAAACCGCCAATAAGGCCGCACAGCAG
>JANXRO010000321.1 GCA_025356765.1 Hyphomicrobiales bacterium
CGTTCACAGGCTTTGAGCGGATAGACGCACAATAGTTCGTGAGGGTCATTGCCCATTGGGCTTTGTGCTTGTCGTTGCGGAACTTGGGGCCATGAGCTGTTAAATACTCATCGGCAAAATTGCCAAAGCTTGGGATGCCACGTTCCTGAATGGCGCGGGCTGACTTGCCCATCACGGTCACAGGGTCGTTTCCCGCAATTATCACTTTGCGTGCTTCAATAGCCTTCTCTCGGGCTTGAGCCAGCGTCACATGGCCATTTGCAGCGCTGCCAAGGCCCAGTTCACGACGTTTGCCACTAAAGCTGTAGAGAAACACCCAACTCTTGCTTCCGGCCTTCGTAATCGAAAGATAGAGGTTGTCGCCTGCATTGTGCCGCCCAGCCTTGGTGAGCGTTTCCACCGTCCGAGAACTAGAAACTGCCAATCTTTGCGCCATTGCTTTCCTATCCTACCCCACAACTCACCCCACATGATAATGCGGTTCTGGGCGAACGTCAATGCACGTCGAAAGATTGCAATGAACAGAATAGGCTTATAAAACCGCCTGTAGTCGAGACAATGGCGAACGTTGGTGGTTACTAGAAAACCCTTGTTTGGCGGCCCCCCTCTCCGCCATTCATTCTGACCTCCAGTAAAACGGCTGATCGAAATTGGATCACTGTGTTTACGCAGTTGTGAACAGTTCATCTCAATTGTGAAACGCCGTGAAAAATCTGACTTTAATATTCCACAAGACATTGTTATTGATGCATAATTTACTCATTCAAACGTGACTCAGCTTGATTCGCTATTCGCGCGGAATTGCATAAATTAGGGTTATCGGAGCGGCACTTACGCAACTCCATTTGAACTTTAACCCTAAGGAATTAAAATCATGAAGAAGCTTTTTGTATCGATCATCGCCCTTGCCGCCCTGTCTGGCGCTGCATTTGCTGCCAACAACGAAAACAGCGATAGCGGCCGCTATTTGGCGAGCGTCTCTAATTCTTCGACCTTCTTTGTAAAGAAGGCCCCGGCTGCCGTGAAGACCACGAAAATTGCCGTGGTTGATACGTTGGATGTGATGCACAGCGACATCAGCGGCTTTGGTGTGTTCTCACAAGGCCAAGCACGCAACTAAATTCTAACCCCCCGCAATTTCTCTGAACTGGCAGTTGCGATCATTAAAACGGATGCGAGCAGGACAACCCTGACCGCATCCGTTTGTTTGTTGACAAACGGTAAGGTTTTGCCAAAACAGGAGTTAAGAAGATAAGCGAGCGGAATTCTACTGACACTTACCGCCAGCCAAACTATTGAATCGGGGATGCCACCATGACGGACAAAAAACCAGACGTAACAAAAGATTGGCAAGCCTCTCAGGGCCAGCAGAGTTCGGCAAGTAGGCTTCGCTTATTCGCGTGGCTTTCGTGGATTGTGGCCATTGGCGCCGAAATTGTTGCCGTTTATTTTCTGCTGCATCACAAGTTCGACAACGGCAATCTGCCACTGCTTGTTGGATTTTTGATTGGCATTGCCGTTTTCGCCATCGCCGGCAGCCTGATGTGGAAGGCCGCTTACCGCAATGATCCGGCCAGCCGTGAGAATGGGGCCAGCTTTTTTGCCAAGAACCAGCTTGGCGCGATTATGACGGTTATCGCCTTCTTGCCTTTGCTTGTCTTGATTTTGATGGACAAGGACATGGACCCCAAAAACAAGCAAATCGCCGGCGGCATAGGTGCTGTGCTTGCCGTGATTGCAACTTTGCTTGGCGTAAATTTCAAACCACCTTCGGTTGAACAATATACCCAAGATATGAATGCCTGTGCCACCCAAATCAAGGCGGGCCAACCTACCACAGCCTGTTCACCTGAAGTTGCATCACAAGCCCAAGACATTGCGCGGGATTCGTCTGCCATCACAGATGCCACCAAAAGTGCCCAAAATCCAAACGGCCTTGATGTTGTCTATTGGATAGCGCCAGAAAATGGTGCTGCAAAAGCCTCTGAACCCCACGTGTTCCATCTCTGCGAGGCTGTAAGCCCCTTGAAAGATAAAACCATCAATCACGGGTCAGTCACGCAAGCCTATGCCGAAAACGCCATCCGCATTACCAAGCAGATCGATATGGAGAGAAAACAATGCGGGTTTGCGCCAGCAGGGTAATTTCATTTTCTGGTGTTTAGGCTGTCAGCGTTTGCCACGCTGACTATTTTTTGAGCATGACGCTCAAAAAATATCCTCGCACATAAAAAGCGAAATGAAATATCATTCAATTTCAAGCCTTTAAAATTGGCATTGAGATTGCTTATGTCGATGTGAGTTGGTGGCTAGGGTTCCGGTGCTGGGTGAAGCATGCTGGTCCGAGAGCTGCCACCGATCTGGTAAACCAGATCGGACACACGGCGGGACAAAATCCCGGGAGGCCTCGCAAACCAAATGATTGGTGGAGCGATGTCTGTTGCTCTGCTTTTCAATTCATCTAAAGATAATG
>JANXRO010000350.1 GCA_025356765.1 Hyphomicrobiales bacterium
TGGCGCACCCGACAGGATTCGAACCTGTGACCTCTGCCTTCGGAGCAAGGCACTTTTATGAAAACATTTTTGGCAGAACTCTAATATGCAAAATACTGCGAAAGGCCAGCTGCCCCGCCGGTGGTCACCATGTGGTCACCGGATCACCTTTCAAAAACTTGTAGAAAATCCTGAGACAAGCAAGCTATTGAACTAACTTGCTAAATTGGAGCGGGCGAAGGGATTCGAACCCTCGACCCCGACCTTGGCAAGGTCGTGCTCTACCCCTGAGCTACGCCCGCTTGAGCGATTGGGCCGGGTGAAGTTGGCCTCAACGAGCGCGTTATTGCCTAAGTCTTGGTGAAATGCAATAGCGAGATTCAAAGGCCCTTAAGCAAATGGAAATTTAGCCAATGTCTGTCACCCGCGCCCAGCTTTTTACGTTTTTTGCCGATCACGGCATTGCGACAACAACACATGATCACGAACCGGTTTTCACGGTGGAGCAAGCTAAACACGCGCATATTGATATTCCCGGTGGCCATTGCAAAAACTTGTTTTGTAAGGATGAAAAGGGAACGTTGTGGCTTATTGTGGCATTGGAAGATGCACGGATTGATTTGAAAGCTGCCAAAGATAAAATCGGTTCAAAGCGGCTGACATTCAGCAAACCTGAACTTCTATTAGAAATTTTGGGTGTGGAACCAGGCTCGGTCACGCCATTTGGCTTGATTAACGATACAAATGTTAAAACCAACGTCATTCTCGATGAAGCGATGATGAAACTGCCTCAACTCAATTTCCATCCCTTGAAGAATGACGCCACGACAACTATTTCATCAGAAGACCTCAAGAAATTTATTCGCGCCACTGGCCACAATCCGCGTATTGTATCTGTGAGCGATCCTTCATAATTTGGAAAAACCATGAACACTCTTGCCTTCAATGCCCCAGATCAATCTTTGGTCAAAGATTCAAACACCAAGAATTTTATGAATGATGTGATTGAAGCATCAAAGTCAGTTCCGGTCTTGGTTGATTTTTGGGCCCCTTGGTGCGGCCCCTGTAAAACTCTTGGACCAATGATTGAAAAGGTTGTTCGTGAAGCCAAAGGCAAAATCAAATTGGTCAAAATTGATATTGATCAGAACCCTGAGATTGCGACACAAATGCGTGTTCAATCCATTCCAGCGGTTTTTGCCTTTGTTGATGGAAGACCCGTGGATGGATTTATGGGCGCCATTCCTGAATCGCAGATCAAACAGTTTATCTCAAAACTCAACGGCAAGGGCGGGCGGGCCGAACAAATCGAGGCCGCACTTCAAATGGCCAGAGATAGTTTTAGCGCAGGCGATTTTGAAGGTGTTATTGATATTGCAACGCAAGTCATTGAAGTGGAAGCCACAGCAATTGAAGCTTATGTTTTAAAAGCCAGGGCTGAAATGGAATTGCATCTTTTGCCGGAAGCCGAAACTACTTTAGCCGCATGCCCTGAAGAGAAACAAAATGACCCAACCATCATCAGCGCAAAGGCTGCTTTGCATTTGCTTTTGAATCCGGTTGATACTTCCGCGGTTGGAAAATTTGAACAGGCCGTGGCCGCAAATCCAAATGACTTTGCTGCGCGCCTGGAACTCTCGGCTTTGCTGAATGGCACGGGCAACCGTGAAGCTGCAATCGATCACTTGGTCTATGTAATTAAAAAAGATCGCGTATGGAGTGATGATGCTGCGCGTAAGCAATTGGTTTCTTATTTCGAAGCTTGGGGCCCAAAGGACGAATTTACTTTAATGGGAAGGCGCAAACTTTCTGCGGTGTTATTTTCATGATGTTAGGTCGCTATAAAACAATTTCAGATCTGCCAAAGCAGATCCCACTGTTTCCAATGTCAGGCGCATTGCTTTTGCCGCGCACCGATTTGCCTTTGAATATTTTTGAGCCGCGGTATTTGTTGATGGTTCAAGCAGCAATGGATTCAGAAAGAATAATCGGCATCATTCAACCTCAACAAAACAGCGAGGGTGAAAAGCCGAAGCTGGAACGTGTGGGCTGTGCCGGGCGTATCACCTCTTATTCTGAGGCGGAGGATGGTCGCCTGTTGATTACAATCACGGGCATCTGTCGGTTTAACGTGAAGAAAGAACCTCGCGTAGCGACACCCTTTCGCCAAGCTGTGGTTGATTATAGGCCTTTTGAAATTGATCTTGTGTCCGGCACAGGCGCTCCAAGCGTTAATCGCGCGCAGTTGGTTGAAGCCTTTCGGCAATATCTTGAAGCCAATAATATGACAACAAATTGGGATGAGATTAATTCCGTTTCCACCGAAGTTTTGGTGAACACGCTTTCATTGTTGGCGCCATATCCGCCGCGCGAAAAACAGGCCCTGCTTGAAGCGCCGGATTTGCGGTCTCGCGCTGAAGTATTGGTGGCACTGACTGAGCTTGCGTTGGCCAAATCCTTGGGCGGCAACTCAACACGGATGCAATGATGACAGAGACGCGTTTTACTGATCCAAAACTTCTTGAGATTTTGGTCTGCCCTGTTACCAAAACAAGATTGACTTATGATGCCGAAAAACAGGAGCTGGTGTCGAAAGTGGCAGGGCTGGCCTATCCCATCCGCGACGGAATTCCCATTATGTTGGCAGGCGAAGCACGCGAATTGAACCGCGAGTGAGCGAACCTTGGCCCACGGAACTTTTGGTTGGTGATCGCGGTCATACTCTCAAAATTCAATTCGATTCTGGTGAAAGTTTTGAAATCGCTGCTGAACTTCTTCGCGTTGAAAGCCCAAGTGCTGAAGTGAAAGGCCATGGCCCTGGGCAAGAGCAATTGGTTTTTGGAAAGCGGCTTGTGACCATTGTGAAGTTAGAACCGATCGGATCTTACGCCGTTCGCATTATCTTCAGCGACGGGCATTCGACAGGCCTTTTCACTTGGAGTTACCTTGCCAAATTAGGGCGCGAACAATCTACTTTGTGGCTGGCTTATGAGGATAAGTTAAAAGCCGCTCATGTTTCTCGCGAGCCTTAGGCCGCAAGGCCGCGCATAAGACGCGGCAGGTCGCCCACTTGGCCGGCAGCTTCGCGGATTAAAATATTCTTCAACGGTGCCAATGAATCAACCGCCTGCAAGCCCATCTTTCGCACCATGCGCAACACGGAGTCATCATTCGCAAAAAGCCTGTTCATCGCGTCAAGCAGCCCCGCCGTTGCAAGCGTGTCAAAACGCCGCCATTGCATATAGG
>JANXRO010000369.1 GCA_025356765.1 Hyphomicrobiales bacterium
AATATCTCTTGAAATAACCAAATAGTTATTTATGATTAGTGCAATTGAGAAGGTTGCGCAAGCATGTATGACTACATAATTATAGGTGGGGGTTCGGCTGGCTGCGTTTTGGCAGCCCGTCTGTCTGAAATGCCAGATGCGAAAGTCTTGCTTTTGGAATCTGGCCCGAGGGACACAGATCCCTATATTCACATGCCTGTTGGTTTTTTTAAGATGACAGATGGCCCCTTAACCTGGGGCTATAAAACAGCGCCGCTAAGACACGCCAATAACCGCGAAACGGTTTATCCACAGGCCCGCGTTCTGGGCGGCGGTTCTTCGATCAATGCCGAGATTTATACAAGAGGTTGCCCAGAAGATTATGATGGCTGGGCAGATGAATTGGGCTGCAAGGGTTGGAGTGCCAAAGACCTTCAACCCTATTTTGTGAAGTCTGAGGGTAACAGCAGATTGGGCGGCGCTGATCACGGCATTGATGGGCCGCTGGCAGTTTCAGACAACGGCGCGCCCAACAAAGTGTCCCTTGCCTATGTGCAAGGCTGCATGGAAATTGGCATGCCGTTCAATCCTGATTTTAACTCTGGTAAACAAGAAGGCACTGGCCTTTATCAAACGACGACGAAAAACGGCAGGCGATGCAGCGCCGCTGTAGGTTATTTGAAGCCAGCTTTGAAGCGCAAAAACTTGGAACTTCGAACTGGTGTCACAGTGTTGCGTATTGTGGTTGAAAACAACAAAGCCACGGGCGTTGAAATTTTGGACCAGGGCCGCAGCGTTGTTGTTTCTGCATCAAGCGAAGTAATCGTCACTGCAGGCGCCATCGGTTCACCGAAATTGCTGATGCTTTCGGGCATTGGCCCTGCCGCGCATTTGCGTGAGTGTGACGTTCCTATCGTGCATGATCTAAAAGGTGTGGGGCAAAACTTCCATGATCATTTCTCCAGTGATGTGGCATGGGTTTTGAACGGCGCGCATTCTTATGACAAATATAAAAAGCTGCATTGGATGGCATGGGCCGGCTTGCAATATGCCCTGTTTCGCAATGGCCCTGTTGCTACAAATATTGTGGAGGCAGGCGCATTTTGGTGGGGCAATCGCAAAGAAAAAACGCCAGATCTGCAATTTCATTTTGTTGCGGGTGCAGGTGTTGAGAAGGCCGGAGACACGTTGCCGGGCGGCAATGGTGCATCATGTAATTCATATTTCACCAGGCCGCGCTCACGGGGCTCAATTACGTTGCGTTCAAAAAACTCGAGCGATGCACCCATCGTTGATCCCAATTCATTTGCTGAGCCTTATGATTTGGAACGCCACATCGAAGCAATTAAAATAAGCCAAGACGTGGGCCGCACCAAATCCATGCAGCGTTATGTTTCCAGCGAATTTGCTCCCGGCACAAAATTGAAAACCCAACAAGACTACATTGATTTTGCCCGTGCCACGGCGCGTTCTTCTTATCATCCCGTCGGTGCTTGCAAGATGGGCGTTGATGAAATGGCAGTTGTTGACACGTCCATGCGCGTGCATGGAATTGAAAGCCTGCGCGTGTGTGACTCTTCAACCATGCCACGTGTTGTATCCTCCAACACCAATGCACCAACAATTGCGATGGCAGAAAAAGCTGCTGATCTTATTCGTGGAAATCGTTAATGCCTAAAATCGTCTCAGCCGCCGAAGCCGTATCGCATATTAAAGACCATGCTATTATTGCCGTAAATTCATCATCAGGTTTGGGGTGCCCTGATGCCGTTTTGAAAGCCATGGGCGAAAGATTTGCAAATCAACAATCGCCAAAAGCACTCACCATGATTCATCCTATCGCGGCCGGTGATTTTTATGGCATCAAAGGTATTGAACACTTAACCGCCAATAAAGGCCAAGTGGCCAGAACAATTGCGGGCTCATATCCATCTGGCCCGTCGGGCGCTGAACCCCCTCGAATTTGGGCCATGATTACAGCCAATGAAATTCCAGCTTATAATGTGCCATCTGGCATCGTGTTTGATATGTTGCGAGAAGCCGCTGCCAAACGTCCGGGCGTTCTAACTTCTGTTGGGCTTGATACGTTCGTTGATCCCGATCAGCAAGGCTGTGCGATGAACGCACGTGCCGCCGCTGCGCCGATTGTGAAAAAAATTAAATTTGAAGGCGAAGAACTTCTATTTTTCCCAACCATCACCCCGCACGTGGGGATTATTCGCGCCACATCATCTGATCGTCGCGGCAATTTGAGCTTCGAACAGGAGGGTGCATATCTGGGCGGAATGGAAATCGCTTTGGCGGCCCATAACAATGGCGGCATTGTGATTGCTCAGGTGAAACGTATTGTTGAGAACGATACGATCACTACGCATAATGTGCGCATTCCAGGCATTCTGATTGATTATATTGTTGAAGCGCCAGACCAATGGCAAACCACGCAAACACCTTATGATCCAGCCATTAGCGGCGAAGAACAAAAACCACTCAGCAGTTTTGCGCACATGGATTTTGGCCCCGGTAAAGTGATTGCGCGCCGCGTTGCTCAAGAATTAAAACAAGGCTGGGCCGTAAATCTAGGGTTTGGTGTTTCGGCCAACGTGCCGCGCATTGTGTTGGAAGAGGGCCAACATGGCGCTGTAACATGGGTGATTGAACAAGGCGCTGTTGGCGGCATTCCGCTTTTGGATTTTCAGTTTGGTTGCTCATCCAACGCTGAAGCTATTGTAGCCTCGCCTCACCAATTCACCTATTTTCAGGCAGGTGGTTTTGATTGTTCACTGTTGTCGTTTCTGCAAATTGATCAAACTGGCAGTGTGAATGTGCATCGTTTGGGTGCTAGACCACATGTGACGGCAGGGGCAGGCGGCTTTGTTGACATCACCTCGCGGGCAAAAAAAATTGTGTTCTCCGGCTTTTTTAATGCTGGCGCAAAAATGGATATTGTTGACGGCAAACTGAAAATTGAAAAAGACGGAAAGATTAAAAAGTTGGTCAACGCCTGCGAACAAATAACCTTTTCTGGTCGCCGCGCCGTGATGCAGAAACAAGATATTACCTATATCACAGAACGTTGTGTGATGAAGTTGTTGCCCGAAGGTATCGTTGTCACAGAAATTGCGCCGGGTGTATCGCTGCAAGAAAATATTTTGGATCAAGCCGAATTTCCGCTTATTGTGGCCCCAAACATAAAACCAATGGGCAACAATCTTTTTATGCCAAATCAAATGGGACGTGCATTTCATGTTTGAAACGGGTGATGCACGCATTCAGTTGACAGTGGTTGATGAAACGGCAACTATCACATTGGCCCGGCCCGAGAAGTTGAATGCGCTTGATAAGCCAATGATATTGGCGCTGGAGCGAGTGGCATTGATCATTGACGCTGATCCAAAAATTAAAGTTGCCATCATCACAGGTGCGGGTAACCGTGCCTTTTGCGCTGGTGGTGATATTGAAGCATGGTCCACCGAAACAGCTGAAGACTTTGGGCTGCAATGGGTAAGGCTTGGGCACCGTGCTTTTGATGCACTCGCAAGATTGCGCCAGCCTTTAATCGCGGTGTTAAACGGTTCAGCCATGGGTGGCGGATTTGAATTGGCCACATGCGCAGATTTTCGCATTGCTGAACCCCACATTAAATTGTCTTTGCCTGAAACCGGCTTGGGGATCATTCCTGGTTGGTCTGGCACGCAAAGGGCAGTGCGCCGTTTTGGCGCGCAAATTATCAGGCGCATGTCGCTTGCGGGCGAAAGTTTTAATGCAGAGCAGGCATTGACCCATGGCCTTGTTGATCAAGTGGCCACGCAAAGCCAAAGCATGAATGCCGCAGTTGTTCTGGCACAGCAGATCTGCACACGATCAACTTTCGCAACATCAGCCACGAAGATGATGATCAACGCAGCCGAGGGTGAAGACCCTGAGCGGGCGCTAGAAGCACTGGGTGGAATAGCTGCCGCCCATAGCCAAGAACTAAAAGCGGGCTTGGCTGCTTTTCGCGCCAAGAAGCAAAAGCACTGATGCAGAAAATTACGCTGGTCATTTTTGATTGTGACGGCGTTCTGGTCGACAGTGAGTTGATAAGTGCGCAGATGGTGGTTGAAGTTTTTTCCGAAATCGGCCTCAACGTTGATCTGTCTTTTGTATATCATAACTTTGTTGGCCACAGCTTCACAACAGTTGCGGCAAAATATGCCCGCGAACATGGCAACAATGTTCCCAGCAGTTTTGAAAATGATTATAGAGAAAGATTGCTCAATACTTTTGGCGGAAAACTCAAAGCTATGGCCGGCATTGAGAAAGTTTTAGATCAACTGAATGTGCCCTTTTGTTTGGCCTCAGGGTCAAGTCCAGCGCGTGTCAACCGCTCGCTTGAAGTTACAGGCTTAATGCCACGTTTTAAAAATAGAATCTTCACCACATCGTTGGTTGCCAAAGGCAAACCAGCGCCCGATATTTTTTATTACGCAGCAAAAATGATGGGTGCATCACCACAGGAATGCTTGGTGATTGAAGATAGCACCGCGGGTGTTGATGGTGCTAAGGCTGCCACCATGACGGTTTGGCAATTCACCGGTGGCGATCATTTTAACCATGGCTATCAAAACGTGGTCGGCCCCCATTTGGTGGATCGTAAGTTTAATCGTATGACTGAATTCTTTGATCCTGTGCCTCAACTGCGGCACCAATAAGGTTTCTGGCTTCCATGGTGCGAAATGTTGAACTTGAAAATGCTCGGTTGGATGAAGCGGCAAGGGCCGGTTGGCTTTATTATATCGCGGGCAATACGCAAGACGAGATAGCACGCAAATTGGGTGTGTCACGTCAAACAGCTCAGCGGCTGGTGTCTTTGTCGATATCTGAAAAATTGATCAAAGTGCGGCTTGATCACCCCATTGCCAAATGTTTGGAACTGTCTGAGCGCTTGAAGCAAAAATTCGAAATTGAATTTTGTGAAGTGGTTCCAAGTGACCCTGACTCAGATTCTTCAACTCTCGGTGTGGCGCAGTCGGCGGCCGCTGAACTTGAGAAATATTTTATATCCCAACATCCAGTCGTCGTTGCCATGGGCACGGGGCGCATGCTGCGCGCCATGGTGGACCAGCTAACGCCGATGGATTGCCCGCAACATAAAATTGTTTCGCTGGTTGGAAATATTGCCTCTGACGGCTCGGCCTCGCTTTATGATGTGGTAAGCCGCGTGGCAGACGCAGTGCGCGCGCCGCATTACCCCATGCCGCTTCCTGTTATTGCAACCACCGTTCACGATAAGGCACTTTTGTTAAGCCAAAAGCCGGTGCGCAACGTGGTTGAGCTTGCCAAACAGGCCGACGTTACTTTTGTGGGCGTTGGCACGATGGGCGATGATGCAGCCCTAGTGCGTGATGGCTTTGTGAAGCCCGATGAAATGCGCGCTTTGGTTAAAGCCGGTGCTGCTGGTGAAATTATCGGCTGGGCCTTTGATGATCGCAGACAGCTGATTGATGGCTTTACCAATGACCGCGTTGTGAGCGTTCCTCTCGATCAACCGGCCAAGCGAAAAGTGCTTGGAATTGCAATGGCTTTACCCCGTTTGCGGGCCGTGAAAGGCGCATTAATTGGCAAATTGATCAACGGAATCATTACCAACGAAGCTATGGCTGGGCTTTTACTTTAAGTGTGAGCAAAAGCTCAATTCTATTAAAAACGTTTTAATTCAAATATTTAAATTAATGTTGCAACTGCAATGACGCATTGCAATGACGATTTGCCATTGACTCTCAGGGCTTGTGGATGTGACTTACGCCCATGTCACGGGCAAATGCCCGTAGGCTCATGGGAGGATTTAATGAAGACTGTTTTGAAGGGCGCG
>JANXRO010000388.1 GCA_025356765.1 Hyphomicrobiales bacterium
ATTTGATAGCTGCGCTTGTCGCCTTTTAACATGCCGCCTGAACCCACCGCTTCACGAAACGGCCCGTAAAAGCCGGAAGCATATTTGGCGCTATAGGCCATAATTTGCACATCCAGAAAGCCAGCGGCATCAAGCCCTCGACGAATTGCGCCAATGCGTCCGTCCATCATGTCTGAAGGGGCAATCACGTCACATCCAGCTTGCGCTTGCAGCACCGCTTGCTTCACCAACACATCAACCGTTGCGTCATTCACAATTTGGTTGCCGCGCAGCAAACCATCATGGCCATGCGAGGTATAGGGATCAAGCGCCACATCACATAAAATACCCATATCCGGCACGGCAGCTTTAATCGCGCGCACTGCCCGGCAAACAATGTTGTCGGCATTCAATGCTTCGCTGCCATCTTCGTCGCGCTTTGCCGGATCGGTGTTTGGAAACAATGCCAACAGTGGAATGCCAAGATCATAAGCTTCCTTGGCGCGCGTCACAGCCACATCAATCGAAAACCGATGAACGCCGGGCATGGATGAAATGGAAACCTGTTTGTCGGCCCCATCAATTACAAAAATGGGCCAGATCAAATCTTCAACAGTCACATGGTTCTCGCGCACCAAGGCACGCGCCCAAGGGGCTTTACGATTGCGGCGCAACCGCGTGGTGGGGAATGATGGATGTGTCATAGATTTGAAATAGCGTGAAGCCTTCACTTTGGCAATTGTGCAAGCATTGATTAACCATGGGCCATGACAATTTATCTAAAATTTATCATGTCTTAGCAACTGCCATGAGATTTGATGTCCATAACAAAAGTGAGTTGTGTAATGTTAAAAAATGTCGGCGCGTGGGCTATCGTTTCAACACTGGGTTTTGGCGGAGCAGCTTTTGCTGCAACACCACCCGCTGAAATGGCGGGCGAAATGTTGGCCAGGGCCCAATCAGTTGATATGAAATGCAACTATCTCAGTGCCACAGATAAAGACACGCTTTCAGGCTTGGTTGCGCGGGCAGAAATTCGCTTGGCTAATCGCGAATCTGTTGAAGCCACCAAAGCCACCATGTTGCGCGGCCACCAAGCGGGCAAATCTGCCGCCTGCAACCCCAATGAGAAAGAGCAAGTAACAAACATACTCAACGCCGCAAAATGGGCAAGTTCCACGGCCGCTGAAAAGCCAATGGAAGTAACGCAAGTTCCAACAACGCCAATCGTTGCGCAACCTGCGCCGCTTGTTGCACAACCTGCACCTTTACAGCCGGCACCCGTACAAACTGTCGTTGCTCAGCCAAAGCTAATCGAAATGCCTATTGAAGCAAAAATGCAAAAGCCTTTGTTTCCGGTAAAAGCCGCTAAGCTTGAAAAGGTAAAACCTAACGCACCTGATATGTCGCTGCGCAAATATCAAGCGATGACTGCGCAATACTATTTTGCCAGTCGTTGCGGCTCTATGCCAACTGGGCAATTGGGCAGCCTCTATAAGTCGATCGTATCGGGCCACAGCCAGTTGATGGCAAACCATTCTGGCGCAACTGTTGCCCAAGCCCTGCGCCAAGCGCGAAGCGATGCATCGGCCCAAAGCTGTTCTTAGACAGAAATCATTAACTGGCTTTGCCAATCATCAATTAAGCGCCTTTGAAAACCCCGAATAAACGCTGTTTTAAACGAATCTCATTTGGCTAAAATATAACGACAAATTTACCGAGTCTGTTCAGGCCACCTTAAACCGCCCCACCTAATATGAAACTATCAAGAGAGAAAGCCCAACAAAGAGGTGGATCTCAAGAGACAGGTTAGAAAAAAAGGTGGTTGAAATGAACACACAATTGGTTGTGGGGGATAAGCGTCCAACAGTTGATCCAAAGCACGTCAATATCAAGGGCCGTTACCTTGAAAGCTTGACCTTGATCGAGCGTCTGCACCGCAGGTTGCTTGATGTGATTAAAGATGACTTTGAACGCACGGGCGAAAAAGAAGTTAATCCAGTGCAGGCTCTGCTGTTGTTCAACATCTCTGATGCTGAAATGACAGCAGGTGAATTGAAAACACGCGGCCATTATCAAGGTTCCAACGTGTCTTACAATTTGAAAAAGCTGGTCGAACAGGGTTATGTCAATCACGAACGTTCAAATTCAGACAAACGTTCTGTGCGCATCAGCCTGACAGACAAGGGCGAAAACATCCGCAACCGCGTGGACGCACTTTACAATCGCCAGCTTTCAGCCATCGAACAAGTTGTGGGCCTTTCCACCGACGAGTTCGACAAGCTGAACAAGGCTTTGGCCCGCTTGGAACGGTATTGGACGGATCAAATTCTTTACCGTCTGTAAGAACTGATCAACTGCAAAAAGCCCCGTCCTTGCGCAAGCGAGGGCGGGGTTTTTGCTTGCCTAACCAAATTTTACTGCTATTTGAGTTTCGACAGACACTAACCTCTGCGGAGAGGTGGCAGAGTGGTCTATTGCGGCGGTCTTGAAAACCGCAGGGGGTGCAAGCCCTCCGGGGGTTCGAATCCCTCCTTCTCCGCCATTAAATCATATTAACTTTATGATTTATAAAGAATTTTTCGAAATTTTAAAATCTTTCCCTAGCAGTTTCCCTAGTGCTTGATCTCAAAAAGCGCCCTCGTGCCAATGTAAAGCGCTCGATGAGACATTTTCATGTCGCCGAAGAAATTGCCGCTATCTCATTCTTGCGATTGGTTAAGTTTTTTTATCGTCGCAGCAACAATCTGAACTTGGTGTTCAGGCGAAAATCCCCCATAGTGCATAGATGTTCTTTGTTGATTTGCGTAAAATGCCTAAGGTCACCCTTAGAAAACTGGGCCGCCACAAGGCTTTGGGTATGGCCCATATTCCAATGGACCGACGTTTACGGTGTCATATCGAAATTGATAGCCGCCTCAAAGGTAGAGAAAAGTTTGAAACCTTTCTCCACGAAGCACTCCACCTCGCACTGCCTGATCTGTCGGAAGATGAGGTACTCAAAGCAGCAAGGTTTCAGGCCTTAGTTCTATGGTCTGAGGGTTATAGACATCGCGAGAAACCGGTCTCTACGTCTCAATAGATTGGCCTTGCTGTCGGTTCAGTGGATACGCACGTAAGCCAAATCAGGTTTTGACTAACTGGAGGAGATTTAGAACCAGTCTTTCAATTATGACAAACCTTCTTAGCGAGTAGGAGCTCGACCATCTGGCCGGCCCCACCGTATCAAAAAGTCACCACAGTGCTTGACTCTTTTCATCTTTTTAGAACATCATGAGAACAAATCATGGTAAAAATCAATGAATGCAGTCAAACGACAAAAGCCGACTATCTCACCCGATGACACTGAGCGTTTGCTTTTCCATCTGGAAGACGCACGAAACTACATTGTGAAGTACGGTGCGGCTCAAGGCTTTAACAGCCCAGCCAATAAGATTGCACATTCAGCCACAAGCGCCATTGATGAGTTGGCAGGGCAGATCACGGGCAATAAGGAATATCTCTGGCAGTCAGGTGCAACAGCAGGTGGCAGCGATACGGAGTTTCAGCATGGGAAAGAGAAAGAAGCCAAGCGGCGCAGGCTCTTGGGTGTGCACATTCCGGTTAGAATGTTCAAAATAATCTGGTGAGCGTTTTCGCTTTCAGAACTCTGCCTGCCAAATCGTGGAAAAGCTCGATTCTGATCACGATTTCCACTGGCAGTGAGTTAACAAATCTCATTAAAACTTGATTGAAATAGTTCAGCGCTGCTTAGAACCGTTATGTTAGACAATGCCTGAACGCTTTAATAGCGGACTTACTCATAAGCATTAATCACAGTGAGCCCATGCCGAATGAGTGCCCAAAGTTACAGGGATAGAATATGAAAAAGTTGTTGAAAGACGAATCCGGTGCCACAGCAATTGAGTATGGCATAATCGCTGCCACGATGGGGCTGGGACTTGTCGCAGTCATGCCAAATTTGGTAACGAGTATCTATGACAAATTTGGCTCAATTGCAGGCCATGTAACATCCGGCAAATAGTGCCTCCCGACTCTGCCGATCTCTCGCGTGGCGCTATTCAAATTTCTTTGGGTGTGCTAGAAAATTAGGCGCTTCAGATAGGTGACTATCAGTGTTCAATTGTCAAAATCAATTGCTTTGGGAAGTCATCCATGTTGGTCGCGCCGCACTCAAAGCAAGAGCTCATCCGCTCTAACGCGCTCATTTCATATTTGGCTTATGGAAATGGTCATTCGGCTCTTTGCTCGTGATAGTGTTGCAGGCCGTGCATGTGAAGACAAAGCGCTCACGTTGCGCGACAACCGCATCAATTGCGCGCGGTGCACGGGTGTCGGGTATGTTATTTCGCCTAACGGGCCTTGACGGGTCGGTTACCGTAGCTCTCTTGCGGCACACCGCGCTGCAGCGACATATGAGAATGAATACCAATCCAGCGCCCGTCTTCATGACGGGTCAGAATGATTGTCGCGCGCCCTGGTCGATCAAAGCGGATCCCATCTGGGTGGAAGCCCGTACTCGTCCAAGGTGTAATCACCGTTGCCATGCTCCCATCGGCGCTAGCGAATACGGCGGTATTGGCGAGGTCAAAGGCGAAATCTTCGGTGCGAGGCCAGACATTATCCCATTGCGTTTCGGTCCAGCGCTCGCGGCTTTGGATGAGCTCTTGGTAGGTGCCGAAGACTATGATGTCAGGATGCCAGAATGGACGAGCGGCAGCATAGTCAACCGACCTTACGCAGGCGGAGAACCCTTGAAGCCAGTCAAAGATAGTATGACTTGTTAATGCATCGGCAATTGGCAGGGTCGTTTGCTCACTCATATTCGTCCTCAATCTGACAGCTATTGATTGTCAGAGAAAGCCAGAAACCTATGAAGATGTCTATGGATAGCTTTGTGAAGTCTTATAACTTCGGACTGCTAGTTTATGGCGTGTCAGTTTTTCGATTTATGTGTGATGCGACTAAATTCCAACGCTCAAGCCAACTTTAAATCAAATGACCGCGAAACCCTACAGACTGGGCGGCAATCTACCAAGCGTCGAAGTCATCCGATTCAAACAGTTTTTACGCGATTAACCGGGACATTGGAGGTGTCCCATTATGGCTAATAACTCATGAACATTAATGGCCGGTGAAATTTCAAACGGCTTTGGCGCGTTTGATAAAAATGACTTCGAAACCGGACCGGTGCCCGGGGCAAGTGGGCTCTTAAGCTTCGAAGTCATCCGGTCTAG
>JANXRO010000395.1 GCA_025356765.1 Hyphomicrobiales bacterium
GCCTTGCAGGCGGCCCAGAGCGACGCACAGATGTTGTGATGACAGCCTCTGGCCGCGAAGAACGCAACGCGCGCTGGGCCAATTCGCGGCGCAAATATAATGTGGGTTTTGGTGTTAAATCTTTAGACGATATTCAAAACGTTGTAGCGTTTTTTGAGGAGAGACGCGGAAGGCTTTATGCGTTTCGGTTCAAAGACCACACTGACTTTAAATCTTGTGCACCATCGCAAAATATCTCTGCCACCGATCAAGTAATAGGCATAGGCGACGGCGCAACGACCACATTTCAGCTGACCAAAAAATATGGCAGCACGCGCAGCTATCTACGATTAATTTTGGCCCCGGTTTTGGGCACGGTTGTGGTGAGTGTGAACGGCATTTCATCAACACAATTTACTGCTGACTTTACCACGGGTTTGATCTCGTTCAACGCTGGCAATATTCCAGCCAATGGTGCTGTGATTACTGCAGGTTTTGAATTTGATGTTCCGGTGCGCTTTGATACTGACCAGATCAGAATCAATCTGGCGCATTTTGCTTCGGGTGAAATTCCAGAAATTCCGTTGATAGAGGTTAAGGCATGAAAACACTTGTTCCCGCACTTCAAGCACATCTTCAAACGGGTAACACAACACTCTGTTATTGTTGGCGATTAACATTACGCTCTGGTGAGAAAATGGGGTTCACCGATCACGATGAAACAGTGGTTTTTGACGGCACGAATTTTGAAGCCCAAGCGGGTTATACATCAAGTGAACTTGAATCTTCATTGGGACTTTCGGTTGATAATCTTGAAGCATCTGGCGCCTTATCATCAACGCGCATATCTGACACAAGGCTAAACGCGGGTGATTTTGATCATGCACAAATTGAAGTGTGGAAAGTAAATTGGGTTGACGCTTCACAGCGTGTTTTACAACGCAAGGGGCACTTGGGTGAAGTGAGTTATGGCCAAGGCCATTTCAAGGCCGAAGTGCGGGGCTTGGCGCATCTTTTAAACCAACCCAAAGGCAGGCTTTATCACTTTGGCTGCGATGCAAGTTTGGGCGATGGACGTTGCGGCATGAACCTTGCAAGCTTTACAGCGGCTGGTACTATCAGCGCCATTCGTGAGAGCAGTTTTGATGTTTCTGGCATTGCAGGTTTTGCCGATGATTGGTTTACGCGCGGGCAATTGGTTTTTCAAAGTGCCGCCAATTTTGGCAAAACAGTTGACGTCAAACGCCACCGAGTTGTGGCAGGCCAGGCGCGCATTGATCTGTGGTCTGCACCAAAATTTACAATTGCGGTTGGCGAGCCAATAAATCTGATTGCGGGCTGTGATAAACAATTTGCAACATGCCGGACGAAATTTGCCAACACGTTAAATTTCAGAGGCTTTCCGCATATGCCGGGCAGCGACTTTGTGATGAGCGTTGCGGCACAATCTGATCCCAACAACAACGGTTTGAAAAGGTAGCAACATGGCAGACCATGACATTGCTGTCCTCGCCAGGGGATGGTTAGGCACACCCTATCAACACCAAGCCAGTTTGAAAAATGTGGGCTGTGATTGCTTAGGCCTCGTGCGTGGAATTTGGCGCGAGCGCTTTGGTGAGGAGCCAGAATTGCCGCCCGGCTATTCCCCCGACTGGGCCGAAGCGGGTTTGGAAGAAACTTTAGCCAATGCGGGGCGCAGACATTTGATTGAAATTCCACCGTTGGTTTTTGAACAAGGCGATGTGTTGCTGTTTCGCTGGAAGCCACATCTGCCGGCCAAGCATGCAGGCATAGCAACCGGCCGCAAAAGCATGATTCATGCGCAAGATGGCGTGTGTGTCAGTGAAGTTCCACTGAACACCTGGTGGCTTCAACGATTGGCTTTTGCCTTTCGCTTTCCGGAAAGTGTGAACTGATGGCAACTGTTGTTTTACAATATGCAGGCGCTGCGATCGGCACATTGCTGGGCGGGCCGATTGGCGGTGCCATTGGTCGCGCGGTAGGCGGCATTGCTGGCGCTTTGATTGATCAGCAAATCTTTTCAACGCCAACCCATAGTGAAGGGCCACGCGTCAACAGTTTGCGCGTGATGGACAGCCAAGAAGGCGCTGCCATTCCCGTTGTTTATGGTCGCATGCGCATTGCTGGCCAAGTGATTTGGGCCACGAATATATTGGAGGTTGCCGCAACCTCCACGCAATCTGCATCCGGCAAGGGCGGCGCTGGCAACAGCACAACCAACTATGCCTACTATGCAAATTTTGCGGTGGGGCTGTGTGAAGGCGAAATCAATGGCCTTGGCCGCTGCTGGGCCGATGGCAAGGAAATTGACATCACCAAATTTGCGCCGCGCTTTTACGCAGGAACACAAACCCAATCAACGGATAGTTTGATCAGTGCTATTGAAGGCGTAAGCTTGGCACCAGCCTATCGCGGGCTTGCCTATGTGGTGTTTGAACGGTTGCCGCTCGAAACATTCGGGAACCGCTTGCCGCAATTATCCTTTGAAGTGTTTGCCAAGGGCAACGATGTGGCGGCCAGCGTAAAGGCCATTAACATCATTCCGGGCGCCACTGAATTTGGTTATGACACTGCGCTCGTTTCACGCAGCAATGGCGTGGGTTCAACCTCATCTGAAAACACCCATGTTTCCGCCAGCCGCAGTGATTTTTCAATCTCGATGGATCAGCTTCAAGGCGCTTGCAAGAATTTAGGATTTGCCTCGCTGGTGGTCAGTTGGTTCGGCAATGATTTGCGCTGTGGAACTTGCATGTTGAAACCCGGTGTTGAGAACACTGCGAAGGTAACAACAAGCGCATCCTGGGTTGTCTCTGGCCAACAGCGCAGCGCGGCTTACCAAGTTTCGCAGGTGGGCGGCCAAGCCGCTTATGGGGGCACGCCGTCTGATGCATCTGTCATCCGCGCTATTCAAGATTTGAAAGCACGCGGCTTAAAAGTGATGTTCTATCCATTCATCTTGATGGATATTGCGCCGGGCAACAGCTTGCCAGACCCTTACGGCGGGCCTGCCCAAGGCGCTTATCCATGGCGCGGCCGCATCACCGGAACTGGCGATAAAACTTCAGCCACCGTTTCGCAAATTGCCAGCTTTGTGGGCAACGCTGTTCCATCACAATTTGCGGCAGGCACAGACACAGTGAACTATTCTGGCCCCGCTGAATGGAGCTATCGCCGCATGATTTTGCACTATGCAAAACTCTGCGCGCTTGCAGGCGGCGTTGATGGATTTTTGATCGGCAGCGAATTGCGGGGTTTGACCACGTTGCGCTCATCGGCCTCAAACTATCCATTTGTCGCGGCCTTGCAAAACTTGGCTTCTGACGTAAAATCAATTTTGCCCAGCGCAAAAATATCATACGCGGCAGATGGCACAGAATATTTTGGCCACCAGCCGCAGGATGGATCAAACGATGTGTATTTTCATCTTGATCCGTTGTGGGCATCAGCCTCAATCGATTTTATCGGCATTGATAATTATTTGCCGCTGAGTGACTGGCGCGATGGCACAACGCACCTTGATTTGGTCGCGGGCACAAAATCCATTTATGACCAGACCTATTTGCAAAGCCGCATTGCGGGGGGTGAAAACTATGATTGGTATTATGCCAACGCCGCCAATCGCAACGCACAAGTTCGCAACACCATAACAGATGGCGCATATAATAAGCCGTGGGTGTTCAAGCCAAAAGACTTTAAAAATTGGTGGAGCAACACCCACATCAATCGCCCATTGGGTGTTGAGGGTGCAGCCACGGCTTGGGTGTCACAATCAAAACCCATCTGGTTTACGGAATTAGGATGCCCCGCAATTGATAAAGGCACCAATCAGCCCAATGTTTTTGTTGATGCAAAATCTATCGAAAGCGCCACACCCTATTATTCTGGCGGCCAGCAAGACAGCCAAATTCAACAGGCCTTCATAAAAGCCGCACAAACCTATTGGTCGGCAACGGGTTCGCAAAACCCAGTGTCGAATATCTATGGCGCGCCGATGGTGGACGCCAGCAAGCTTTTCTATTGGTGTTGGGATGCAAGACCATTTCCCGCCTTTCCGGCCCGCAGCGACGTGTGGAGCGATGGCGCAAATTATGCACGCGGCCATTGGCTGAATGGCCGCATTGGCATTGTTGATCTGGGCAGTTTGATTGGCCTTGTTGCGGCGCGGTTTGGCTTTTCCGATGTGGATGTGTTGGCCGTATCGGGCTTGGTGGATGGCTTTGTTTTAGACCGACCGATGTCTGCCCGCGATGCTTTGGAAAACCTGCTTCAAGTTTTTGCCATTGATAGTTTCGAGTCTGACGGCAAGCTGAAATTCGTCAGTAGACGGAACAATTCTGAAAGTGTTGTGAATGCAATTGATTTGGTCGAAGAGATCAAAGATGTTGCCATCATTGCGCAAAGCCGAAACCAGGAAACTGATCTGCCCGCCGCCATCCACATTGGCTATGCAGAAAGCGGATTGGATTATCGCCAAGCAGCAATAAGCCAACAGCGCAACGGCACGGCTAGTCAAAAGGAAATCTCTTTAAATATTCCCGCAGCCATTGGCCAACAGGCGGCGCAAGCGTGTGGCGATGTGGCCTTGGCCGAAAGTTGGGCGGCGCGAGAAACTGCACAGTTTTCTTTGTCGCCGCAATTTGAAGCGATTGAACCGGGCGACATTTTGAAAATTGGCCTGAACCGCTGGCGGGTAAAATCTATCATGGCTGGTGATGCGCGAAAGATTGAAGCCGTGGCCCACGACCCTGCGGTTTATGATCCACCACCCGCCGCTGATCGCCTGACTGGATTAACGCCGCCCGCAATTTATGGCGTGGCCGATGTGACGATGATGGAATTGGCGATGTTGGATATCAACGCCTCGCCAGCGCCGTGGATTGCGGCCCAAGCCACGCCGTGGCCCGGCACCATGGCCTTGTTCAAAAAAACCAGCACATCAAGCTTGGCCTTCAATCGGCTGGTGGCGAACCAAGCAACCATGGGCACAACATTGAATGCCTTGGGCTTTGGCCTGTCGCATAGAATTGATTTTAATCAGATGCTTAACGTTCAAATGCGCCAAGGTGCTTTAAGTTCAATCAGCAAAGATGAACTGCTGAACGGCGGCAATTTGGCGGTGATTGGCACAAGCGCCACGGGCTATGAAGTTGTGCAATTTCAAACTGCCACATTGATAGGTGCAAACACTTATGCGGTGACCGGATTTTTGCGGGCGCAGGGCGGATCGGACGCAGAAATGATTGCGTCACGTGCTGCGGGCCAAAATTTTATTCTGCTCAATCAAGCCGTGGTGCAGCCAAATCTCTCGCTGGCTGAAGCAGGCCAAGTGGCCACATGGCGCATTGGCCCCGCACAATTAGACCCGGGCAACCCCGCGTTTTTGGAATTTCAATTTGGCGGAAATTTAAAACCCTTGCGCCCCTTGCCGCCAGCACAAATAAAAATGGCGCGAGACCCGGCGGGATTTTTGATCAGCTGGATCAGGCGCACCAGAACTGACGGCGACAGTTGGGAATTGGCCGAAGTGCCTTTGGGCGAAACTGTGGAAACTTATCGGCTTGATATTGTGAACGCCGGAACAGTGTTGCGCAGCGCGACGATCAACACCGCAAGTTATCTCTACACCACCACTAACATCGTTTCTGATTTTGGTACAACGCCAGCAAGTTTCACACTTCGCGTTTGCCAAATCAGCAGCACAGTGGGCGCTGGCACCATTCTCGAAAGGACGCTGAATGTCTGATACTCCAAATCTTGTTCTTCCCTATATCGCTGCAGCCCAAGCGCAAAAACATGTGACGCATAATGAGGCCTTGTCGTTGATTGATGGGTTGCTTCAACTTTCAATCGTGTCGCGTGGGCTTAATGTGCCCTCTGGCACAGCAATTGATGGCAATCGATTTTTGATTGGCGCTGCACCCACAGCTGAATGGTTGAACCACCCTGGTCAAATTGCTTTGCGCATGGAAGGTGCTTGGCGCTTTTTAATTCCCCGCAAAGGTTGGCAAATGTGGGTGGAGGCAGAAAACATTCTGCTGGTGTTTGATGGCACGAATTGGGTTGCGCCGCCTGCACCTGCTGTTTTGCAAAATCTTTCACTGTTGGGTGTGAATGCCACGGCCGATGCCACCAACAAAGTTTCAGTGAACTCTTCTGCTTTGTTGTTCAACAACATTGGCAATGGCGTGCAAATTAAACTGAACAAAAATGCCAGCACAGATACGGCAAGCCTGCTTTACCAATCTAATTTTTCGGGCCGCGCCGAAATGGGCACAACGGGGGACGATGGCTTTCACATCAAGGTAAGCCCTGATGGCGCAACGTGGAAAGAAGCCATAGCCATTGATGCAACATCGGCACTTGTTTCCGTGTTGGCCAACCCCGCAACACCTTTGGGCATTGCCACAAAACAATATGTTGATGCCACGGCAGGCTGTGCACCGGGCGGCACAGCGGGCCAGGTGCAATTTAAAAATGGCGCAGCATTTGGCGGTTTCACTTTGGGTGGCGATGCCACGCTAAACACCACAAGCGGCGCATTAACATTGAACGCGCTCGCCAACTCGAAATTGGCACCCATGGCGGCATTTTCTTTCAAAGCCAATGCCACCAACACGGCCACAAGCCCGCAAGATTTAAGCGTTGACCAAAGCCTTATCGCTCTCAATGCGCACGGCCAAATTCATGCCCGCATGTTGGTGATGGGCTAACTTTCACAATTCTATTTTTAGGAGTTTTCCATGCCTGCAAACACATCACCTATTTTTTCAAACCTTGGCGCTATTCAATGGGCACCCGCAGCAATCACAGCAGCCAACACGGCCAAAGATGGCACGGGCACAGTGGCCACCGTTTTCACCGGCAATGCCACAGGCAACAACGCTGGCAATTTTGTGCAGAAATTAATTGCACGGCCCTTGGGCACCAACGTGGCCACGGTGTTGCGCGTGTTTATAAACAACGGCGCTGTGAACACCACTGCTTCCAACAACAGCTTGCTGGCGGAATTGAGCCTGCCAGCAACGACAGTCACTGAAGTTGCAGCCCAGGCCGACATTGCCTTGCCGCTGAATTTCGCTTTGCCCGCCGGATATAAAATCAACTGCACTTTGGGCACTGCAATTGCGGCTGGCTATCAGATGAGTGTGATTGGGGGGCAATATTAATGCTGGATTTTTCGCATCTGCCCAACACGCTGAACGGCGCTGATATTCAAACCTTCAACGCGCTGGGGCCATCTGATTTTCAGACATGGCTTCGCCCGCGTGGCAAATCAATGATTTCAATTCTAAGCCTAAGTTCGGGCGCTGGCGGCGGCGGTGGTTTTTCTGCCGCTGCCAGCACGGCGCGCGGCGGCGGCGGCGGCGGCGGTGGCGGCGGTGGTACAATAACGCGCTGGGTGGCACCGTTGATTGATATTGACAGGCTTTACATCAACGTGCCCTTGGGCGGCCTTGGCGGCGCAGCAGGCGTTGCAGG
>JANXRO010000402.1 GCA_025356765.1 Hyphomicrobiales bacterium
ACATTGTTGATATGTAACTACTCCCTTGCAGGCAGCGCCGCCTGCTTCTTTGCAGAACCCCATGGCCGCATCGGTGGCTTCCTGTTCAGTGCCGCCACCGCCCACGCCATAATAAGGTTCGCGCTCGGCCACAGCGGCGTCAACTGCGATGGCGCCCCATTTTGTGGTTTCAGCGAAACTGGGCGAGGCGGTGATTGCAACAAGGGCAAAACCAAAAACAGCGCGGGCAAAAGTCATGAAAATCTCCAATGTGATTCGAACAGAAACTAACATGCCTTGGAAAATTTTCTTCTTAAAAACGGGTGGATGGACACGAACTCACTGTTCCACTTCAACCATTATTTCATTGCGCCGAAACATGCCAAGCGTCCACGGTGGATTATAAAATGCATAGGTGGGCACTGCTATAATACGGAGGTTTTTTGAAGCGATAAAGGCGTTAAGCTCTGCGGTTTTGCTGGCCAATAAAGCCTCGCTTGCCACTCCAGAAAATTTGATGACGACTAAGCGTTTCGGTTCAACCTTAACCAGTTGAACCGCCGGGTTGTTGGGCTTGGGCAATGTTTCCATGGTGTAACTTGCGGGCATGATAAATCGAACAGACCATTCATTGCCTGAACCCTGCTGGGTTACGGGCGCTGTCATTGCGATCTTCTCGCTTGTCTGCTGGGTAACAGGAGCCGTCATTGCCACTTTTTTTGATGTGCTGTTGTTGCCAAAAATATAATCGGCGATCAGTCGAAAGCCTTCGCTGATTGCCACATCGCGATTGCCCTTCACCTGGGCTTGCGCGGCGATGAGCTGAGGGTAATCTCTGGTCTCCACAGCACCTTCAGTTTGAACAGAGACAAATCGTGGTTCTTCAACATGGCTCATTTGCGACCACACTCCTGCAATAACAACAATGCCTGCCGCCACAAATCCCACAATTGACCAAATTCCGGCCTTCATTCCAATTGAACTCCTTGGAACGGTGATATGGCAATCGGCCTCATCCAATTCAATGTGTTATTGCGCCAAAACGCATTCGGCTTCGTATAAGATCAAACGAAAGTTTCAAAGTGAAGCAAGTGATCAACATTGTTTGGTTTAAACGAGATTTGCGCCTTGCAGATCACGCGTCGCTCTGTGCTGCGGCGGAATGTGGCGCGGTGCTGCCGCTTTATATTGTAGAGCCAGAAATGTGGGCGCTTACCGATTCATCGCGGCGGCACTGGTGTTTTATCCATGATAGTTTGGCTCAGTTGCGCGAAGATTTGGTTGCAAAGGGTTTGCAGTTGGTTATCCGCATTGGCAATACCGTGGACGTTCTTCGAAACCTTCGCGACGAGCTCGGAGAATTCAATTTATGGTCGCACGAAGAAACCGGCAACGGCTGGACGTTTAAACGAGATCTGGCCGTCGCCGATTGGTGCAAGGGCCACGCCGTTCATTGGCACGAAAGCCCAACAAATGGCGTTGTTCGGCGTTTGGGAAATCGTGATGGTTGGGCCGCAATGCGAAACCAGCGCATGGTGCAACCTCAACGCGTTGTGCCCACACTAATCCGCCCTGCTCCACAAATATTGTCCCAGCCTTTGCCCTCGAAAGATGATCTCATGTTCGGCGCTGCCTTGGAAGGCAATGTTCAAACCGGCGGCCGAGCTGAAGGCATTGAGATCTTAAAGTCATTTCTCAAAGTCAGAGCAGCCAATTACATGGCAACGATTTCAAAACCCGGCGTTTCCGCGCGGCACTGTTCAAGGCTCAGCGCTCACTTGGCCTTCGGCACTCTTTCTGTCCGAGAGGTGGAACAGGCCACAAAACTGCGCATGGTTGAGTTGTCTGAAAGTGCTGAACCCGACGCAAAATATTTTCACAAAAATCTTGTCGCATTTCTGTCGCGATTGGCGTGGCGCTGTCACTTTGTGCAAAAATTGGAACAGCAACCTGAAATCGAATTTGCCTGCATGCACCAAGCGTTTGAAGGCATGCGCGAACCCCATCACAATGAAGAATATTTTGAAGCCTGGAAATCTGGGAAAACGGGTTATCCGCTGGTTGATGCCTGCATGCGGAGTTTGCACGCCAATGGCTGGATTAACTTTCGCATGCGAGCAATGCTTGTGTCATTTGCCAGTTATCATTTGTGGTTGGATTGGCGTTGCACAGCGCCATTTCTGGCTCAGCTTTTCACCGACTATGAACCGGGAATCCACTATTCACAGTTTCAGATGCAATCAGGTGTAACGGGCATTAACGCTGTGCGCATGTATAGC
>JANXRO010000408.1 GCA_025356765.1 Hyphomicrobiales bacterium
CTGGACGCTATTGCTCATGCAATGAACACAAGACCCCGAAAAACTCTCGGTTGGAAAACCCCTGCAGAAGTCCTCGACCGATTTTTCGAAAGGCAGTAGGTTCACAGTGTTGCGACGGTCGATTGAATCTGCCGTGAAAAGTTTCTTCAGCGATGGCAGCGGAGGACCCTCCTTCTTGAAGGGTTTTTTGCGAAGGAAGTTGTGGCCGATATTGAACCAGCAGCGTTGCGGCTGTTAGCCCATCCGCGACGCCTCATCATCACCGACGCAAACTCTGCCAGATCCATGGCGCCGCAGGAATTTCGCGAAAAGTCCGGTCACACAACCATTTATGTGCTAGGGGCGAATTTTGAGTTGATAAAATCTCTGGTTGCCAAATTCGATATCTATGTGGCATTGGCATTTGGAAGCCGGAGGGAACTCGCGCAATTTGTCGGTCAACGCAGAAATGACTATGACGCGATTGAGGCGAGAGTGAATCTTGAAACAGGATTGATGGTGGAAATCACGGGATTCCTGCGAGGGTAAATTGATTACACTATTGAGGAGCAAAAGGAATTCATGAAGGGAATAATTCTTGCGGGCGGTTCTGGCACGCGGTTGCGGCCCGCCACAGTTCCGGTTTCGAAACAGTTGCTGCCGGTTTATGACAAGCCGATGATCTACTATCCATTGAGCGTGTATTTACAGGCGGGCATTCGTGACATTCTCATTATCACAAAGCCGGAAGAACAAGAGTTGTTCAAGCGTAGTTTGGGTGATGGTTCATCCTATGGTGCAGCACTCACTTATGCCACCCAATCTCAGCCAAATGGCTTGGCTGAGGCGTTTTTGATTGGTGAGGAATTTGTTAACGGTTCTGCGGCAGCCCTGATCTTGGGGGACAACATCTTCTATGGACCTGGTCTTGGCGAAATTTGCGCCCGCGCTGTGGCGAAAGCGGAAGCCGATGAGGGAGCCACGATTTTCGCTTATCAAGTGTCTGATCCCGAGCGCTATGGCGTGGTGAGCTTTGACAGGTCGTTCAAGGCGCTCACCATTGAGGAGAAGCCTGCAGAGCCCAAATCGAATTGGGCGGTGACGGGACTTTATATTTATGACAACCAGGTGTGCAAGCGTGCCAAGTTGGTGAAGCCATCGGCCCGTGGCGAGCTTGAGATCACAGATCTGAACCGGATTTATCTGGAAGCAAGGGAATTGAGTGTTGAGCGTTTCGGCCGTGGCTTTTCCTGGCTTGATACCGGCACATTTGATAGCTTGCATGAAGCTGCATCATTTGTGCGGACGATCGAACAGCGCCAAGGCATCAAGATTGCCTGCCTTGAAGAAATTGCTTTGCAAAAGGGTTTTATCACGCCTGATCAAGCTGAAGCTGTGGCGGCAGCCATGGGCAAGAATGAATATGCTGCTTATGTAAGACGTTGCGCACAAGAGGCCCGCAGTGGAAATTGAGCGCTTTGCCATAGCCGGCCCCCTTCATTTCACAATGCCGCGATTTGGCGATGCGCGGGGCTATTTTACTGAAACCTTCAATGCCGAAAAGTTAAAGGCAATGGGCATCAGTGAGCCACATTGGGTTCAGGATAACCAATCCTACTCATCTGAAATCTACACCTTGCGTGGTCTGCATTTCCAATTACCGCCCTTTGCGCAGGCCAAAATTGTGCGCGTATTGGCTGGACACATACTTGACGTTGCAGTTGATCTGCGGCCTGCTTCAGCCACTTACCGGCAATGGCTGGCGGTGGAACTTTCCGCTGAACGGCAGAACCAGCTTTACATCCCCGCAGGTTTTGCCCATGGTTTTTTAACGCTGACGGCAGATGTGGTGATTGCGTATAAAGTATCAGCACCCTATTCCAAGCCGCATGACCGCAGCCTCAATTGGGATGACCCGACCATTGGTATCAAATGGTCCATGCCACCTGATACAAAGCCTGTTGTGTCTGCCAAGGATGAATTGGCACCAACGCTGGCATTGATTGAGCACGAGTTGAAAGATTTTTCATGAAGCGGATATTGGTAACTGGCGGTGCAGGATTTATTGGTTCTGCTTTATGCATACATCTGGTGAAAGACCTGGGGTATAGGGTGATCAATGTTGACAAGCTCACTTATGCAGGGCGACTTTCGAATTTGGATGATATCGCCAGCCATCCCAATTATGCTTTCCATCAGCTCGACATTGTGGACCGCGGAAGCCTGCTTGATCTTATGCAAGCTGAGAAGATTGACGGCGTGATGCATTTGGCCGCAGAAAGCCACGTGGATCGCTCAATTGAGGGGCCGGGTGAGTTTATCGTCACCAATGTGGTGGGCACGTTTCATTTGTTGGAAGCGGCGCGGGCCTATCATGCCAGCTTGCCCGTGGAACAAAAAAATGGGTTCCGTTTCCACCACATTTCCACAGATGAAGTTTACGGCGACCTGCCTTTCGACGACTCCAAATTCACCGAGACCACGCCCTATAATCCTTCTTCGCCCTATTCAGCCAGCAAAGCATCATCGGATTTTCTTGTGCAGGCGTGGCATCACACTTACGGCCTGCCGGTCGTAATCTCCAACTGCAGCAATAATTATGGGCCGCGGCAATTTCCGGAAAAGCTTATCCCCCTGGTGATTAACAATGCACTGCAAGGCAAACCCTTGCCGGTCTATGGCAATGGCATGAATGTGCGTGATTGGTTGCATGTGGAAGACCATGCGGAAGCGCTGGCGCTGATCTTTCAGAAAGGCCAGAATGGCCGCTGCTATAATGTTGGCGGCGATGCCGAGCGCGCCAACATTGACATTGTCAAATCCATCTGTGCGTTGCTCGACCAGAAGCGCCCGCGCAATGATGGCAAAAGCCATGCGGAGCTTATCTCCTATGTCACAGATCGCCTCGGCCATGATCGGCGCTATGCCATTGATTTTTCCCGCCTGCGCAATGAGCTGGGCTGGAAACCCAAGCACAGTTTTGAACAGGGCCTTAGTGATACGATTGATTGGTATATGAAAATTTATTAAATGCCGGAACTGTAAAGCCCGCTATTGAGCGTTTCATATCTTGCCAGCCTATAGTTTGCCCAAATGATGTAGATCATTGCAGTGGTCAAATCGGCCTTTTCAATATGATTGAAAACTCAAAGCAGTTATGCGGCATTTGTGAATATGCCCCATGAGTGATCGTTTCAACAAGCCTGCATGAAGACATAGACCTGATATTCATCATCAAGAGTACGATCAATTCCTCTCATCTTCGAACCCACCGCATTTTTGTTAAACCAATTGAAACTCATACTAGGGTGTGAACCCAATTCAAATTCTTGAATTACTTTAGCAAATCAGATTCAGATACTCTGAACAAGGAGCATATCATGGGTCGATTTGATTTGAGCGATGAAGAATGGGCCATTATTGAGCCGCACTTTCCAAAGGCTG
>JANXRO010000251.1 GCA_025356765.1 Hyphomicrobiales bacterium
TGGACTTCAGATCACTGCGTTTCCTGCGGCTGTTGTTCCAAACGCGCAGTGTCACACGCACCGGCGAAATTCTGGAATTGAGCCAACCCGCCGCAAGCCGCGTGTTGGCAAAGCTGCGCGCTGTGTTGAGCGATCCACTGTTGCTGCGCACGGCAAAGGGCGGAACGTTAACGCCGCGCGCCCAGCGGCTGGAACCCCGCGTGCTGGCGGCCCTTTCAGCAATTGCCAATGTTTTTGCGCCAGAAACTTTCGACGCTTCGACCAGTGCAAGAACGTTTCAGCTGGCCAGCACTGACTATGGGGCAGCGACGGTTTTGCCGTCTCTGCTGGCCGAACTTTCAGCAAAGTCACCTTCGTTGGCGCTGGATGTTTCAGCTTGGTCAAGCCATACATTAGTCGATCTGGAATCCGGAAAACTTGATTTTGCGCTTTATGCAGAGGGTGATTTGCCACCAGACTTTCACACCCGCTTGCTGTTCAAAGATGCCCAAGCCTGCCTGTTGCGCAAGAATCATCCGCTGATTAGCAAGGCCGACAAACACGGCCGCCTGTTGCCAAATCAGATTGTGAAATATCCACAAATTGTCATGCGCTATCCCGATGGGCTTGATACAGGCATTGATGAAATTATCGGAGATACCGGCCAAAAATCACCGCATGTTCCATTGCGCCTACCCTATTTTTTGGTGGCACCTTTGGCCGTCATAAAGGGAGACGCCGTGGCCTGTATTCCTCTGCGTTTGGCAAAAATCTTGGCTGTCAGCCAAAATTGTGCGGCATTGGAAATTAAGGGCGACTATGGGTTTGCATATCGCCTTATCTGGCATGGCCGCATGCACCATGACATTGGGTTCAAATGGCTGCGCGAAACTATGGCGAAGCTTTTTTGAAAGCTTCAATCATCAGCAGCGTTCAAGCATAACCCGCAACCAGTTTTGCCAACTCCATTTGGCTTTTAAGGCCAGTCTTGGCAAAAACGCTTTTAAGATGAGTGCGCACTGTGCCCTGTTTCAAACCTAAAATGGCAGATGCATCAGGAACGCCCCCTGCCTCTACAATGGCCACCAAAACATTCATCTCACGCGGGGTTAAATGATATCGCTCCGCGATCAACTCAATGGATGACGATGGCACAATTTCTGCACGCTTCACAAACAGCATGGCGCTGGCCCGACCATCAACAGAAGCCCGCGTATGCTCTTTGGAAAGAGGAAGAACTCTGAAAATATAATCGTCACCCGTTGTGGACGGAAATAAAAATTCCTGCGCATGATCTGCCGCGTTTAGATCCAAAGCGTTTTCAAACAATTTCTGGCTTTTGGCGTTTATGGTTTTCAATTGATCCAATTCAATAGAAAGAATGTCGTTGCGTATCAGAAGTTTGCGCGCGGCTGCATTCATGTGCGCCACATGCGCGTTGCTATCGAGAAAAAAGATGGCGGTTGAAACCTCATCCACTGCGGCGCGCAAATCAGATATTTCGGAATTCTTTTTTTCCAATGCACGATTGATTTGAAAGGCCCGCTGAATGTGCGGCATCAGCATTTGCAGCTCGGCTCTTTCATCGGCATTATACATGGGTTTTGTATCCATGCGAGTGATGCAAAACAGATCTAATTTTTCATCAGTCTTATTCAAAATGGCAAGAATCGCATCGCCCCAGCCATTGGGTTGAATGTAAGTTTGATAATAGCGCGTTGCCACATATTCAGCGGGGCTTAACAAATCTGTGGGGCAGAAAATTTCCCCCACCATCTTGGTCATAACAGCTGGAACCCGCAGGGGACTGGTGAAAATAACCGACTTATTATAATGGCGAAACTCTGCGGCAATGGACTTTGAGCCTAAAAAAACTTGCGATGTCATCACTTTAAAATTTTCGTCCATCAGAACGGCGTGAGAGGCATCATAATATTTGGCCAAGGCCCCCAGCGCATTGGGCCACAAGCTGGGGTTAAGAGCGGCATCATAAAGCTTGCCAATCAATTCTAAGATGGCACTTGGAACGTGGTCAGATTTTGATTCCTTAATCGTTTCCATGAAAATGCCCCCGTCTAAAACATGATCAGCTGCAACATCCATCTGATAACATTATCAAAAACAATGCCCGTTGATAGCGTAAAATTTCTTTTCGTCCTCTCCCAATTGGGGGAGGACGATTGGGTTTACTACCTGATAGTGCAAACTATCGGGGATCGAAACAGCAGGGATGAATCGATGAGACTAAAACAGGTTTTCTTCGCAGCCGGATATCTGGTGATTGCCGCCGCGGCCCTTACATCAAACACAATGGCTGCGACTGCTCCAGCTTGCAGCGTCTCTGCCATCGTAGGGGGTGGTGGCGCATCCAGCGGGCAAGGTTCACAGATATCGAGTAATACCAACGGGATCGCCCCGCATGGTTGGACGTTTGGTTTTGGTGAAGGCGCGGTGGATTTTAACTGCGGGATGTGGGTGTTTCAGGTTGACGGCAGTGACTATTACAAGGCTATCTCTGCGTTGAACGCTGGCACTTATGTGCAAGACAACAGTGGCCACTTTGGCGGTACTGTGTTTTGGCGGGACCCCGATATGGCTGCCCTGGGTGTTTCATTATCCAGAACATTTACTTCTTTGCCGAGTTCAGAAGGTACTCCCTATCCAAAGGCAATCGAATATGGTGCCGTCTGGCGTTTGGGTGGCTTTGGGGAATATTTTGCCGGCGATAGGCTGACCCTTGGCGCAGGGGCCAATTATATTACAGGCAAATACCCTTCTGGAGCCGAGAACAGTCAAGCCGGCGTTGAGGCCGATCTCTATGGCAAACTTTATGCCACTGAAAATCTTGGCTTCACTCTTCGTGGAGACGTTTTGTCTTCAAATATCACGTATAATTTCGGGACTGTTCAATGGGGAGGCTATGCTGTGTCTGCCCAAGCGGAATACTTGGTGCCAGGCACTGCACTTTCCGTTTTCGCAGGCGCAAGGTTTGCTGACCGCGCATATCGATCCGCTGGCTATTCTGCAAATCTTCAGGATACCGAAGGGTTTGCTGGCGTTCAATTCGCCATCGGCGGCCCGACCCCTACCTCTTTGCGTGAACGTGACCGCCATGGAACTTACGATAACACTAGCGTATTTGATGAAAAGCTGCCCAGCGGCGAAGCAGAAATTGGTAATGCGAATATTGCTGATCAAGGATTTTAGAGAAGTCAGTCAGAATCATCGGTGCCCATTGAGGCTGTAAAGGGATTTTTAACCCATCACCACTGCACCTGATCAATCCTTGTGGCACCCGTGGCCAGCATGATCAGCCGGTCTAGCCCCAGCGCCACACCAGAAGCTTCCGGCATCATCGTCAGTGCACGGAGCAATTCTTCATCAATGGGATAGCGCTCACCATACACCCGTTGTTTGATGTCCATTTCCTCTTCAAAGCGGCGGCGCTGTTCTATGGCATCGGTCAACTCACCAAAGCCATTGGCCAATTCGACGCCTGCTGCATAAAGTTCAAAGCGTTCGGCCACGCGGGCATCATGGGCACAAGCCCGCGCTAATGCTGCCTCGCAGGATGGATATTCATAAAACACGGTGATGCGGCCTTGGCCCAGATGAGGTTCAATTTTTTCAACCAGAATGCGGCTGAAAATATCTGTCCAGCTTTCATCATCTTGAAATGCAACAGGGCACTGGGCGGCAAGCGCTTTCACATCAGGTCGATTTCCATCCAATGTTGAAAGCAAATCCACGCCTGCATATTTTTGAAATCCTTCAGCCACAGTCAGCATTTCAACCTTGGCCAATGGATCGCAGGCAATGCCTTTCCAATTGAACTTGGCTTCGGCTGCCGCAAGCCGCACGATTGCCACTGTATCTTCAATAATCTGATTATAAGGCTCTGCTGCGCGATACCATTCCAACATGGTAAATTCTGGGGCATGGGTTGGCGTTCTTTCACGGTTGCGAAACACATGGCCCAGATTAAAAATGCGCGTCTCTCCCGCCGCCAATAATTTCTTGCAGGCAAATTCTGGCGACGTGTGCAGATAACGCACTGATGATGATCCATCATTGTGAATAAGCTTGGTTTCAAAGCCATGCAAATGGGCCTCATTGCCGGGAGATATTTGCAAGGCCGGCGTATCCACTTCGAGAAAGTCGCGGGCCGCAAACCAGCCGCGTATGGCGGTAATAATTCTGTTGCGGGCTAACAAAAATCCACGCCTGTCTTGATGGCGCGAGGGGTGAAACCATGGCAAGTCTTTGGCAAAGTCAGAGGGGTTGGCTTTATTCATAGGCCCTGCTATAGGCCCGCCAACACTCAATTCAATCCCCTCAATTCTAGGATATCACCTGTGGTAAAAGTTATCGCTTCCGGCGTGCGCAAAGGCAACGTTATCGAACATGAAGATGGCAAGCTTTATGTGGTGCTGAAAGCAGAATCGATGCACCCCGGCAAAGGCACCCCCACCACAACAATTGATATGCGCCGCATTTCAGACGGTGTTAAAACCGTGGTGCGCTATAAAACTACCGATGCAATGGAACGCGCCTTTGTTGAAACCATCATGCACACCTATTTGTATAAAGATGGTGATAGCTATGTGTTTATGAACCCTGAAACTTTTGATCAGGTTCCCCTCACAACTGACATGGTGGGCGATCTCGCACCTTTCCTGCAAGAGGGCATGGAATGCCAAATTGCCATGTTCAACGACGGCCCAATTTCCATTGAAATTCCGCCACGCATCACGCTTGAAATTACGGAAACTGAACCGGCCATTAAAAACCAAACCGCTTCATCATCCTTCAAGCCAGCCATGCTTTCCAACGGTGTGCGCACCATGGTGCCGCCCCACATCAATGTGGGAACCCGCATCGTGGTTGATACCAATGACGCAAGCTATGTGGAACGCGCCAAGGATTAAGCGACAAGCTTCACCCCGCTTTAAACCTGTGCTATCGCATAAATCACGTCTTGGTAGCTCAGCAGGATAGAGCACCGGTTTCCTAAACCGGGGGTCAGGGGTTCGAATCCCTTCCAGGACGCCAATTTCCAAATTTTATTATCGAACCATGCCAAAGATTAAAGGACGAAGACACGGTGCGCTTCGATTAACTTCTTTCGCAGTGCAGGCAGTGGCCAAACGGAAACAGCCCGGCAAATATGCGGATGGGCAGGCCTATACTTGGTAGTGAGCAAGTCAAGCTCAAGCAGTTAGATTTTCCGCTATACATTTGCTGGTAAGCAAAAAGAACTAAGTTTGGGGTCGATGACTGACTTGACACTTGCGGAGGCACCGAAGTTCCGATTCAGCCAATTTGGTGCCATGTTGAAGTGATGATGGCTGTCGGTTGCTGCCTTATACTTATGGGTTGTGATTACATAGATGCGATTGTCCCGCATCAATCGTCCAACACGAGAATGCGGCGCAGGCTGCGATCAAGTTTGCCATGTCAACGCTCTTTCATTCCAAATTTCTTCAGTTCGAAAGTACTTTTAGATGGGCGCTTGCGCCTCTCCCCGCCATGGGAAACGTCGGAAAGAAGCGCAAGGTGATCAAGTCAAGTATCAATCATAGAGAACTGCAGCGATCTTAGGATCGCTCATGTTGTCCTTGGTGTAGTAATAGAAACCGGTGTCGATGACCTTCTCCAACTTTTCACCCTTCAGAGCTTTGGTCAGAGAGGAAACGGCGCACTGGCCAATGCCCACTGGGTTCTGAGTGATGGAGCCAGCCAGCAGGCCGGACATGATTGCATCCTTTTGCTTCTTGCCAGAGTCAAAGCCGATGCCAATGACCTTGGAACCGGTTTCCTTCTTAGCGATGGCAAGACCGTTGGCAGCACCTTCGTTCGAAGCGAAGATGCCCTTGAGGTTCGGATGTGCAGTCAAAATCGCCTTGATGTCGTCAGCAGCCTTAGCATCGGCGTTGGCGAACTTGGTGTCCACCAACTTGATCTTTGGATGCTTGGCGATTTCCTCCTCGAAGCCCTTGCGGCGGCCAAGGCCGGTCGCGGAGGTCTGGTCGTGGATTTCATCAGCCACTTCACCTTCGTCGCCAATGGCTTTGGCAAGTTGCTTGGCGGCTTCAGCGGCAGCGGCCACGTTGTCAGTGGTGCAGGTTGTGACAGGCAGGTCGTTGGCAACGCCCGAGTCGAAGGCTACGATAGGAATTTTCGCATCAGCATATTGCTGCAGTGCCTTTGTTTCAGCCTTGGTGTCGAGGGCAGCAAAGCCCAATCCGACCGGCTTTTTGGCGAAATCGGCATTCAAGATGTCGATCTGCTTATCGATTTCGGCTTCGGTTTTCGGGCCTTCGAAAGTGATGGTGACGCCGTCAGCTTTGGCTTGGTCTTCGGCACCCTTTTTCACTGCTTGCCAGAATTGGTGGTCAAAGCCTTTTGCGATGATGGCATAATACGGCGCATCAGCGTGAGCCGTTGCCGTCAGCGCCATCGCAGCGCCCAAAAGGGCTGCAGCAGCGATAAGTTTCTTCATTATGGGTTCTCCCTAGTTTCAAGTTCAACGGCCCCTGATTGAGACCAGAAACTGACGGGGACCCGTTTCAGTTTCTGGATTCTTTCGAATTTGTATTTCAGCCGCGATACTTCAGTCTCATATCAACGTAAACTGCAGTGACGAGTATGAAACCGGTGGCCACGTATTTCCACTCGTCAGCGACACTAAGCACGGTCAAGCCGTTAGATAATATGCTGATAATGAAGGCCCCGATTATGGTACCCAAGATCGTACCACGGCCACCCGCCAGAGACGTGCCCCCGATGACGGTGGCCGCAATGGCGTCGAGTTCATAACCCATGCCAATGGCAGGCTGAGCCGAACCAAGGCGCGATGATAGGAGCAGGCCCGCAATTCCGCAGATCATGCCGCTCAGCGCGTAGATACCCACCTTCCATATGTTCACGTTAACGCCTGAAAGGCGAACTGCCTCTTCATTGCTGCCCAAGGCATAGATGAATCGGCCAAGGATGGTGCGGTTCAAGACGATGGCAGCGACAATGGCCAGCAAAACCATGACAAAAACCGCATTGGGTATGCCAAGTCCAGGGATCAGCGCGGAAATCGAGCTGTCGGGCGAAATCAGGGAGTATTTAGGCTGATCGTCAAAGTAGATCGGCTTGGCGGAGGTGACAACGATGTTCAGACCATAGAGGGCACGCATGAATCCGAGTGTGACAATAAACGGAGGAATCTTGAGATAGGCAATGATTGCGCCGGAACAAGCACCCACGGCAGCGCCTGAGAGAAGTGCCCCGGGAATGCCAATCCACAATGGTAAGCCCAAATTGATGGACAACACGCCGGCGATAATGGAGCAAAAGGTCATCAGGGTTCCGACCGAAAGATCAATTCCGGCTGAAATAATCACCAATGTACAGGCAATGCCCAGCACAGCGTTCACGGACGTTGCCGTCATGATGTTGATCGCATTGCTCCATGACAGGAAGACGGGCGACATCAAGCTGAAAAACACGACGAGCAGCAGCAACACGGCGAAGGCCACGGCCTTCTGCAGGGTTGCCACCGTGAACATTCCCGACTTGGCGAAGTCGGTTTGTGAAACTGTTGTTGTGTTCATTGTCTGACTTTCATCTTTTCGAGTTACGCTGCCTTGGACTGGCGCTGGGTTGCAAGGTGCATGATGGATTCTTGTGTGGCTGTCTTGCCATCCAACTCGCCGGTGATGCGGCCCTCGCACATCACGATGATGCGGTGCGACAGGCGCAGGACTTCCTCAAGTTCTGAAGAAATCACCACAATAGCCTTGCCTTGCTCTGCCAGACTTTGCAACAATTTGTAGATTTCGGCCTTTGCGCCCACATCAATGCCGCGCGTTGGTTCATCGAAAAATAGAACATCACAATCGCGCAGCAGCCATTTTGAGATGACAACCTTTTGCTGATTGCCGCCCGAGAGCAGCCGCACAATCTGCGAGACCGAAGGCGTCTTCACTTTCAGCTTTTCGACATATTCAGCCGCAGTTTTGTTCATCTCCCTGTCCTTCATCAGGAAACCGGCGGTTGTGAACCTGCTCCAAGACGGCAGCGTGACATTGTCGCGCACGGAAAGGCCGGTGACCACGCCAAAGCGCTTTCGGTCCTCGCTGAGATAGGCCAGGCCCTGTTTGACGGCATCGGCAGGCGATTTGACCTTGACTTTCTTGCCATGAATTTCAATCTCGCCACTTTGCACTTTGTCGGCGCCGAATATCGCGCGAGCCACTTCGGTGCGTCCTGCGCCCATCAAACCGGCAAAGCCTAGAATCTCACCCTTTTTCAATGTAAAGCTGACGTCCTTCACCATCTTGCCGGCATTGAGGCCAGAGACTTTCAATACTTGCTCATGGCCGACCTTGCCTTCAGCGCGGCTTGCATGGGCGAGTTCACGGCCCACCATGAGCGAAATGATTTTGGAGATCGGCGTGTCCTCTTGGGGCAGGGTGTCTATGTATTGACCGTCCCGCATCACGGTGATGCGGTCTGCGATCTGCTTTACCTCATCCATTTTGTGGGTGATGTAAACAATGCCCACGCCGTTGGCTTTCAAATCCTTGATGATGGCGAAGAGATGGGCCACTTCGGTTTCATTCAGGGCCGAGGTGGGCTCATCCATGATCAGCACTTTAGAATTGAATGACAGCGCTTTGGCAATTTCAACCAATTGCTGAAGTGCCACCGTAAGGCCACCCACTTCTATTTCGGGTGATATATCAATCTTCATACGCTTGAAGATGGCGGCAGCATTGGCATTGAGCTTTTGATTATCGACGAAAATGCCAAGGCCCTTGCGCGGTTCACGGCCGATAAAAATATTCTGCGCTGCTGTTAGGTGGTTCATCAAATAGAGTTCTTGGTGAATGATGCTGATGCCCAAATCTTGCCCAGCGCGCGGATTTGGCATGGTGACGGTTTTGCCGCCCACGATGATCTCGCCGCTATCCGGCTGATAAACCCCTGTGAGGATTTTCATTAACGTGGATTTACCTGCACCATTTTCGCCCATCAAAGCGTGAACTTCGCCCGCGCGTAAATCAAAGTTAACGCCGCGCAAGGCATGAACGCCGGGGAATCGTTTTTCAATGTCCCTCAGCTCAATCAGCTTCGGACCGGAAACGCTTTGCGCGCCGTGACTTTTTTCGCTGCTACTCACCAGCTTTAGACCTCCCTGTTTGACACCGCGCTCTTATTATTTGGCATTTTTATGCCGTTGTCTTTTTGCAGATGGCGCGCTGCCAGAAAATGACTATTGCCCATAAAAAAAATTTCAACAAGAAGAAGCTTGCGGCGAAATAACTTTGTGTCAATATTCTTGATCAAGTTTGATCAGGGATAAGATACGACATGGCGCGCGTAACGTTGAAGAAAATTGCTGAAGTTGCGGGCGTGGGCAGCGCTACGGTGGAGCGTGTGTTAAATGACCGCGGCGGCGTGCGCCCGGCTTTGGTAGAGCGGGTGATTGCGGCGGCGCGACAGCTTGACCACCCTAAGCGTTTGCCCGAAGCTCATAGGGGTGTTACCCGCATCGAAGTGTTGTTGCCGCGTCCTGAACTGTCTTTCATCCAACGCCTTTCACGCAGCTTTGAGCGCATTGCAGCCAGTCTCGATTCTTCCATCGCCGTGCACCGTACTTTCATCAATGAAATGGACCCGATTTCAATCGCTGAATTGATTTCTCGTCCGGCAATGCGGCGATCGGCACTGATCGTGGCCTTGCCAGATCATCCAGCTGTGTGCGCTGCACTTGCTGCCGAACATGCGAAAGGATTACCGATAGTACAGCTCGTAAGCCCCATCGGGGATATCGCAGGGAGCTACGTCGGGATTGACAATTGTGCGGCCGGGCGGATGGCCGGGTTGCTGATGGCGGGCATGCAGGGGCGACCAGGTACGGTTGTCGGACTCTGCCACTCACAAATCTATGCCGTGCACCGGGACCGCATGCAGGGGTTTTCCGCGGCCATGGCCAAATCGCGAGCAAGTCATTTGTTCTTCGATCACGTGGCTTTCACTCATGACAGCGACAAGGAAGCGGCTGGCATCGTCTCTAACCTGCTCCGCAGCATTCCAGACCTCGTGGGGGTTTATAGCGCTGGTGGTGACTATGGTCCCCTGTGTGAAATGTTGCGACGCAGAAGCAGCCATGGGGACATTTGTCTAATCGGTCACGAATTGGCACCGCAAAGCGATGCAGCCTTGCGAGACGGCACAATGACGGCCATCATCGACCAGGCACCCGAAACTCAAGCCCGCCGAGCGCTTGACACTGCGCTCAACAAACTCCGGTTAATGCAAACTGATGTGGATTCTTCCCCGATCCGGTTCATCACGATCACCGTTGATAATCTTTGATCAAATTTGATCAACAATCGACGGGCAAGTTTTTGCAGACTGAAATAGTCTCGCGCTGGGAGGAACCGCAGCATGCAAAAGCAGCGCACGACAGTTTATGAACTTCATCTACTAAAAGGCCGACAGAAATGGCTGCAAGTCCATGTCGATTCGGCTGCTGAAGCTGCGGCAGCAGTCTCGGCAGGCATCACCATTTTATGCTGTGAATCAAATCACGTGCTCGAACCTATTCGGGCGGCGGCCCCATTTGCGTTCATTTCGGCAGGAATGCCGCATGGATCTGTATCTTCTCCACAGGAAGCAATTCGCCATGGCTTTGATATTCTCAAGCGAGGTGCAGATGCCGTCTACACATCGCATTCACCATTCTTCATTGAGGCCATGGCACGTGAGGCCATTCCCGTGACTGGTCACGTCGGTCTTGTTCCCAACAAGGCAGCATGGACCGGCTTCCGAGCTATTGGAAAGACCGCTGATGAAGCACTAAAGGTTCTGCGGGCAGCAAAAGACATCGAGAATGCGGGCGCAGCCTTTCTCGAGGTTGAAGTCATACCCGTCCAGCTCGCAGATTATCTGACCCGCAATACGCAGATGATCACTATGGGCATGGGTTGCGGCACAGTGTGCGACACGCAGTATCTGTTTTCATCGGATGTGCTAGGAACCAACACTGGTCACTATCCACGCCACTCCCGGAAATACGCTGAACTTGCCAAGCTTGAAGACGAACTTCAGCAGAAACGCATCGCTGCCTTTGAGGCCTTTGCGGCCGATGTTCGCAGCGGCGGTTATCCGCAAGCTGCACATCAGGTCGAAATGGACGGCGCCAACTTCGAAAAATTTCTGTCACTCAGTCAAAAGGTATAGGGCCATGGATGATCTTCAACTGGGAAAACGCAATAAGCGCGGAGACTGGTCACCCGATCAGCCGGCCAGTATCGCGCCCATCTGGGACTTTCCACCCCGATTCAATAAGATCGTGAGGTGGCTGCCACAGTACTTCTTCCCATATGACATCATTTGGGTTCTTTCTGCCCTCGCTTGGTGGCAATGGGTGCTGCCAGACGTCGAGGTGATGAAGACGTTGGCATGGGGATGGATCCTCAAGCTTTTCTTTGTAAACTTGATTGCAGTCTTTGTCTTTTTTGGTGCGTATGAATGGCGGCTCTACGTCAAACGCGCACAAGGAACCCGCTTTAAGTACAGCGGCAAATGGCCCGCAGACAAAAAGAGCGATGTGTTCTGGTTCAAGAGTCAGAACGTCGACAGCATGCTGCGCATCGTGTTTCACGCGATTCCGATTTGGACAGCTCTCGAAGTAGGCATTCTTTATGCCTATGCAAATGGTTATGTGCCTTGGATCAGTTTTGCCGAGCATCCATGGTATCTCCTTGCGATCGCACTCATCATTCCGATCTTGCATGAAACGCATTTCTTCCTGATCCACCGCCTCATTCACATGCCGCTTCTCTATAAGTATGTGCATTCGGTACACCACAACTCGGTCAATCCATCGCCATTCTCCTCACTATCGATGCATCCGGTGGAGTTACTTCTCTATTTAGGCATGGCATGCTGGCACCTCATCATCCCGTCCAACCCAATCCTTGCCCTCTACCAGCTGCACCGCGCTGGCTTTGGTGCCATCCCCGGACACATCGGCTTCGATAAAATCGAAGTGGGTGCCGGGTCTGGCCTAGACACTCACGCTTACATTCATTATCTGCACCACAAATACTTCGAAGTGAACTACGGGGATGGCCTCATCCCCTTCGACAAATGGTTTGGCACTTTCCATGATGGTTCAAAAGAAGGTGAAGCCCTCATGGATGCACGCTTTGAAAAAAAGCGCGCAAAGATGAATGCTCAGGAGTAAATGCAAATGACTTTCCAGCTATCAGCCTGCGCCGAGATGCTCTGGCCAGGCAAACCAATAGAGTGGCGTGCGTCAAGTCTGAAAGAACTTGGCTTCGGCGTTGGCCTGTGGAACTGGCCTGCCCATGACCTCTCGAAACTCGAAAAGACCGGCGCAACATTCACTATCATGAACGGCTATCTAGAAGGTCGA
>JANXRO010000061.1 GCA_025356765.1 Hyphomicrobiales bacterium
AATGACCCCATTCGCAGCGTCGAAGGCTTGTTGCTCTCAGCGCACCGAACCGGCGGAATGCCCGATGCGCTATTTGATATTGGCAGGCAGGCAGTGGCCGATGCGGAATTGATTTTGAAAGGCTTGCCGCCGGTTGTGTGCAGGCGGGCCCAACGTGAAACCGTAAAATTAAACCGCAGCAAGCCTGTCGATTTAACTTAAGCTTTGCGCTTTCAATTTAGCTTTGCTCCAGGGCCCGTGGAAGGCACCTTGTTCACCGCTGCGTTCAAAACCATGTGCGCCAAAGAAATCGCGCTGCGCTTGAATCAAATTTGCTGTTCCACGTGATTGACGATAGCCATCAAAATAAGACAACGCATTTGATAATGCGGGCGCTGGTGCGCCAGAGCTGGCGCTCAAAGCCACTACCGCGCGCAAAGACGCATGATCTTTTTTCATCATCGTCATAAACACCGGAGCCATCAACAAATTGCCGCCGCCGGATTTTTTGAAGGCCTTGGTAATTTCGCCCAAAAATTGAGAACGGATAATACAGCCCTCGCGCCAGATGGAAGCAATGGTGCCCAAGGGCAAGTTCCATTCAAATTCTTTTGACGCTGTTTCCATCACCGCAAACCCTTGTGCATAGGCGGCAATTTTTCCCGCATACAATGCGCCTTCAAGCTGGCGCAAAAACGCAGCGTGTGATTTTACCGCTATTTTTTTCTTAGGGATTTTATAGGCCTTATCAGCTTTGACGCGTTCATCCTTCATGGAAGACATGATGCGCGCATCAACAGCGGCTTCAATCGCGCTGGCGTTGACGGCCAAATTTTGCGCTTCAATGGCGGCCCATTTGCCCGTGCCCTTTTGGCCAGCTTTATCAACGATAATATCCACCAAAGGTTTTTTGGCCTTGGCATCTATCACGCTGAGCACTGTTTGGGTGATTTCCACCAGATAAGAATTAAGGCGACCCTTGTTCCATGTGCCAAAAACCTGGGCAATTTCAGCAGCCTTCATGCCAAGGCCATCGCGCATCAGGCCATACACTTCTGAGATCATCTGCATATCGCCATATTCGATGCCGTTGTGAATGGTTTTCACAAAATGGCCAGCACCATTGGGGCCCATATAGGCCGCACACGGTTGGCCTTTATATTTGGCCGAAATTGAAGTGAGCACTTTTTCAACGCGGTGCCAGGATGATTCCTTGCCACCCACCATGATGGATGGGCCATGGCGGGCACCTTCTTCGCCGCCTGAAATGCCCATGCCGATAAACGTAAGGCCAGAATCTTTCAGCGCATCAAAGCGGCGCATGGTGTCGCGGAAATTGGCGTTTCCGGCATCGATAATAATATCATGGCCTTCGAGCAGCGGGCGCAATTGGGCGATCACCTGGTCAACCGGATCACCCGCCTTGATCAATATAATAATGGGGCGGGGCGGGCGGATGGCGGCCTTTAATTCTTCCAATGTGTTGCAGGCGGTGAAGTTGGCGGCCAAGGGGCCGGCATTGCGGATAACGTCACGCATCACGGCATCATTGCGGTTCCACACGGCAACTTTAAAGCCCTTTTCCGCAATGTTCAGCGCCAGGTTTGAACCCATGACACCCATTCCAATAACGCCAATTTCTGCTTGCGACATTCAATTCTCCCACTTTCATACAAGATTGCCATGATTTGAGACGCGGCAAAAGCTTTAATATCCTTTCAACACTCCGGCCCTAGATTGCGCAGCATAATTTCTTGAGGAAGCCAGCGTGATCGAAAATAAAACTCAAAATACACAAGCCCTTGTTCCGGCCTATGTGGCCACAATGTTGCTTTCGGCTTGCTTGTTGTTTTTGGTACAACCGATGTTTGCGCGCATGGCCTTGCCGCTGCTGGGCGGCACACCCGCCGTGTGGGCGATTGCGATGTGCTTTTTTCAGGCCATGTTGCTGGGTGGTTATGCTTATGCGCATGTTTTGAAAAAATATGTGGCGCCACGAACAGCTGTGGCTTTGCATGTGGCCTTGATGGCTTGTGCTTGGCTGTTTTTGCCTGTGGCGGTTCCGGCTGTTGATGTTCCTGCCAGTGGTGCCACGGCTGGCATTTGGCTGGTTGGCTTGATGGCCAAGGCCATTGGTTATCCATTTTTTATGCTTTCTGCCACGGCACCACTTTTGCAAAGTTGGTTTGCGCGGACATCGCACCAGGATTCAGACAATCCTTACTTTCTGTATAGTGCCAGCAACATTGGCAGCATTGGCGCGCTGATGCTTTATCCTTTCATCGTCGAGCCACTGCTAGGGCTTCACACCCAATCTCTGTTGTGGAGTATCGGCTACGGCATTTTAACGGTTTCGATTGCGCTTTGCGGCGTGTTGATGCTGGGCAACTTCAAGCCCTTGGTGACGGGATGGAGCATTGCATCAACATTGGATGTGCCGCTCAAGCAAAAAGCCTGGTGGGTGTTTATGGCGTTTGTGCCCTCTGCCCTGTTGGTGGCGTGGACAAACCATATCACTACCGACATTGCATCAGCGCCATTTTTATGGCTGCCGCCGCTGGTTTTGTTTTTGCTCACTTTCGTTTTGGTGTTCCGCGATGTGGCGCTGGTTTCTGTGAAATGGGCCAGGTGGTTGCAACTTGCTTCCTTACCCATCGCGTTCATGGTGCAATTTGCTTTGCCGTTAAATCAAGCTGTTTGGGTTATGGCGATTGGTGCCATTTCATTTTTCTCAACCGCACTGATTTGTCACCGCCAGCTTTATGAAGCCAGGCCAGATGCTGGCAAATTGACAGAGTTTTATATGCTCATGTCTTTTGGTGGCGTATTGGGCGGCTTGTTTGTGTCACTGATTGCGCCTTTGGTTTTCACATCGGTTGCAGAATATCCCATTTTGCTTTTATTGGGCGTTGCCGCACAGGCGGATCTTTTCAAAGATGAAAAAATTCGTGCGCAATTGCGTAATCCGGTTTTGGCAATTGCGATTTTTGTTGGCCTTTTGGCCTTGGTCGGATTTACCAGCGGATCTTATTTTTCAACGCAGGCGATCTCGATGGCATTCTTGGGCATGGCCGCGTTTTTGCTGATCAGATCCCAACATGTGGTGATCGCTTTGGTGGCGATGATTACGCTGTTTGGCGTTAAATTTTTAAACCCAGTGCAAGAGCGCATTTCCTATCGCAGCTACTTTGGGGTTTTAAGCGTGGCTGATAATACGGCTGATGGGCCTTATCGTGTTCTCACCCACGGAACCACGATGCATGGCGCAGAGCGGATGGACGAGGTTTTAGACCAAGGAACGTTGAAGCCCCATGCGCTGACTTATTACAGCCCTGATGGCGGCATGGCGCGGGCATTGCTTACAACACAAGCCCGTGTGCAAAATGGGGTTTACCGCGTGGTGGGTTTGGGCACGGGTTCACTTGCCTGCTATTCCAAGCCCGGCGAAGATTGGGCTTATTATGAGATTGATCGTGATGTGATCAAAGTGGCGCGCGACCCGCAGCAATTTACATTTTTGCCACGCTGTGCTCCGAGCATGAAAATGATTGAGGGCGATGCCCGCATCACCATGGCGCATGGGCCAGCGGATAAAGCTGATTATCTTTTGGTTGATGCGTTTTCATCTGACTCGATTCCCATTCATCTGATCACGGTTGAAGCCATGAAGCTCTATCTATCACATTTGAAAGATGATGGTGTTTTGGTGATGCATGTGACCAATCGCTATATGGATTTGGTGCCCGTGGTGGCAGCAAATCTTGCAGCAATTGATCCGGCCCTTCAGGGGCGCGTTGTGGATTTTGTACCCAAGGTTCAAGAAGTAAGTTCACTGCATTCGATTGCCATTGTCATGTCTAAAAATGCTGAGGCTTTGGCGGCGCTGGATAAAGCCGGTGGCACTTCACCTTTAACTCCGCAAGCTGGTGTTGATCCGTGGACGGATGATTTTTCCAATCTGTTCTCGGCTATCCTGCGCCGCATCAGAGTGACGAAATATTAGCGCAGCGTTACTTGTTCCAACGAGCGGCGGCGGCATCGTCGCTCGCTTTGGCATCTACCCAAGTTGACGTGCCCGCCACTTCTTCCAACTTCCAAAAAGGCGCTTTGGTTTTAAGCCAATCCATCAAAAATTCGCAGGCCTCAAAGGCGGCCTTGCGGTGGGCTGATGCGGTGATGACCAATACAATATCTTCACCCGCCAACATTTTTCCAAAGCGGTGAATGATCAACACGTCTTGCAAGGGCCAGCGGGTTTTTGCTTCTTCGGCAATGTCGGCAAGTGCTGCTTCTGTCATGCCAGGATAATGTTCAAGGGTAAGGCTT
>JANXRO010000063.1 GCA_025356765.1 Hyphomicrobiales bacterium
CTCGGCAGCTTTGGCCAGATGTGGCGTTTCAACAACGCGCATGGGTGGATCTTTTGGTTTTTTGTCAGCGCCGGTGAACAGGCCTGATAATTTTTCCATATAAATATAAAGCACCGGCGTTATAAACAGTGTCAAAGCCTGAGACACAATCAAACCACCCACCACGGCCACGCCCAAGGGCTGACGCAGCTCAGAGCTGGCGCCTGTGGCCAGTGCAATGGGCAATGCCCCCATCAATGCGGCAAGGGTTGTCATCATAATGGGCCTGAACCGCATGAGGCAGGCCTTGTGAATGGCATCTTTTGCGGCCATGCCATCACGCCTGAATTTAATGGCAACGTCGATCATCATAATGGCATTCTTTTTTACAATACCAATCAACATCAAAAGGCCAATCACGGCGATGATCGAAAGATCAAAGCCACCAATATAAAGCGCAAACAAAGCACCAGCAGCAGCAGCCGGAAGGCCAGACAAAATTGTCAGTGGGTGAATGAAGCTTTCATAGAGCATGCCCAAAATCAGATAGATGGTGACGATGGCCCCGAGGATGAGCCAGCCTTGGCCTGCCGTTGAATCTTGGAAAGTTTTGGCTGAGCCATAATAGCCTGTGGTAACGCTGTTGGGCCAGTTGAGATCGGCTTTCAGTTTGGTGACTTCAGCGGTTGCTGTGCCCAATGCCACGCCTTGGGGCAAGTTGAAGGATATGGTGACAGAGGGCAATTGGCCCAGTTGGTTGATTGACAGGGCACCGTTGCCGCGTTCGATGTGCGAGAATGCACCAAGCGGAATTAATGTGCCGCTTGCCGAAGCCACCTGCAATGTTTGCAAACGTTCAGGCGACCAATCGGTTTTTGGATCAAGTTCAGCGATGACTGAAAAACTGTTGCCGCCTGAATAGATGGTTGAAACTTGTTGGCCGCCAAGGCCTGCATAAAGGGTTGAACGCAAGGTGGTTGAACTGACGCCAAGGGCTTGCATTTTTTCACGGTCCACCACCAAATGGGCTTGTTGAGCGGTGTTTTGTGCATCTGAATTTACGTCGGCAAAAAAATCATGGTCTTTCGTCATCGCGTCAAGAAGTTTGCCAGACCATGAATTCATCTGATCATAGTCCAGCGCCTGCACCACCAACTGGTTGGCGCTGGCACCGGGCCTTGCACCAATTGATAAGTTTTGCGTGGGGTTAGCATTGGCAGTGATGCCGGGAATGCTGTTCAAAATTTTGCGCAAATCTGTCAACACGGTTTGCAAGTTGGCGCGCTGGTCTTTGGGCTTTAACTCCACAAACATGCGGCCTGAATTCATGGCCCCGGTGTTTGAACCCACGGTTGAAGCCACGTGCGCAATGCCGGGATATTCACTGACTTTTGCGGCCAGTTTATCTTGCAGCGCTTTCATGTTTGTATAAGAAATATCTTGGCGGCCTTGGGTTGAAATTTGCATCTGGCCAATGTCTTCCGTGGGGAAGAAGCCTTTGGGCAAGGTGTTAAACATAAACACGGTGGCATAAACCGAGGCGAGGAAAACTAAAAACACCACGGGGTGGAATTTCAGACACACATTCAGCATCCACTCATAACCCCGTGTGAGCCCGTTCAACAGCATTTCAAAAAAGCGGCCGAGAAGGCCTGGTGTGTGATCTTCGCTTAAAATGCGTGAAGCCATCATGGGTGTGAGCGTTAGTGACACAAACATCGACACCAAGATGGCCACAGTGACCACCACAGCAAATTCGTTGAATATGCGGCCAATCACACCGCCCATCAGCAGCACAGGGATGAAGACGGCAACAAGCGAAACGGAAATCGACAAAATGGTAAAGCCAACTTCAGAGGCACCAGCAATGGCTGCTTCAAACGGGCCTTTGCCTTCTTCTTCCATATGGCGAACAATGTTTTCCATCATCACAATGGCATCATCCACCACAAGGCCCACAGCCAGCGTGATGCCCATCAGTGAGACGTTGTCGATGGAGAAATTCAACAGATACATAATGCCAAGCGTTCCGATCAATGAGATGGGCACAGCGATGGCTGGAATGATGGTGGCGCGCAGTGACCGAATGAACACATAAACAATGGCGATGACCAGAAGAATAGTAATAAGCAGCGTTATTTCAGCATCA
>JANXRO010000069.1 GCA_025356765.1 Hyphomicrobiales bacterium
CATTAGCGAACTTGGTCGCCAGCCTTATTCTGCCCAGCGCTTCATCGAAAAATTTTCAGACAGGGTTTTGTTTGGTATTGATTGCGGCCCAGACCTTGATGCCTATCGCACCTATTATAGGTTCTTCGAAACTGACGATGAATATTTCAACTACAGTGCGCAGGCGGTTCTAGAACAAGGTCGTTGGCAGATCTATGGACTTAATCTGCCAGCATCCGCGCTCGAAAATATCTACTACAATAATGCTGCTCGTTTGTTTGGAATTGCTTAAAGCTCTGTGCCACGGGTGATGAAATATTTAAAAAAAGCGAGCAACTTTTAAAATTGTCTCCCGCTCCAATAGGCCTTACAGGGTAATAACTTGACCAGTGCGAACACTTTCGTCGGCCGCCAAAACGATGCGCAATGAATTGATGGCATCGTCAACATGCGCGGCAAGATCGCGGTCTTGCAATATCGCGTCGCGGAAGATTTCTTGTTCGCGGTTGCATAATTCTTGATGGCCCGGCTCATCTGTCATGTGGATCACATCATCAGCCGCAGCAAACTTGCCATGTTGATTCAACTTTGCGTGGTGAATGCGCAACGCGCTGGTTCTAGTGTGGCTATCAACATCTGACGATGCGGTTTTGGATTCTTCCATTGCGATCGAAACTGAACCCTTTGGCCCGATCATATCTTTCACGAAAAAGGCCGTCTCACTCATCATCGGCCCCCAACCCGCTTCATACCAACCCACTGATCCATCATCGAAAGTCACTTGCAGCTGGCCATAATTATACATGCTGTCTTTAATTTCAGGCGTTAGCCTAACGCCCATAGCATGCACGCGAAGCGGCTTTGCACCCGTCACTTGGCACATCACATCCACATAGTGCACGCCGCAATCGACGATTGGCGAAATTGAATTCATCAAATGCTTATGCACTTGCCATTGTTCGCCAGATGATTGTTGATTGAGGTTCATGCGCATGACAAGTGGCTTGCCCAAAGTCTTGCCCACCTCAACAAATTTTATCCATGATGGATGCACACGCAAGATATAACCGATAACCAACTTGAGATTGGCTTTCTTGGCCATATCAGCAATGGCTCGCGCTTCGGCAACAGTGTCAGCCAAGGGCTTTTCGATGAAGACATGACACCCTGCAGCAAATGCCATTTTCGCATAAGCCGCATGTGTATCTGGCCACGTGTTGATTGAAACTGCATCAGGTTTTAGCGCTGCCAAGGCCGCCGCATAATCAGAAAACAGCGCAACACCGGGGAATTCTTTTTTGATATCATGCCTTGCATCAATGCCCCTCGTGCATAGACCAACAATTTCGAATTCCGCGATTTTTTGATAGGCCCGCGCATGGCTTAGGCCCATATTGCCTAAGCCGACCACCAGCACTTTGATTTTTTTCATTGTCCATCAATCCACGTTTTGTTGACATGCAAATTTTCCGTAAGGTGAACCATGCTGGCTCTATAGCCTTGAGCGATGCGCCCCAATTCATTTTCAAGGCGCAAAAAGTGTGCGGGCACGAACGATGCCATGCGCAGCGCATCTTCGATACCCACACCCAATTTGACAGTGTTTCGCACGGCTTCATCCATGCTGACGATAGAGCCAGCCAAAGTGCCATCTTCCAATTGCAACTTGTTACCAACACGCCGCGCATTGCGGCCTTGAAGTTCAAATGTGTCTGGCCCTCCGGCCGCAGGCGGCATAGCATCCGTAATCAACATAATGCGGTTTTTAGGCTTAGCGGCAAACAAAACTTTGAGAGTAATATCGTCAACGTGCAAACCATCAACAATCACGCCGCAATAGCTTTCTGAATCCGCAAAGCATGCCCCAACCATGCCCGGTTCACGCCCATTCAATTGGCTCATGGCGTTATAGATGTGAGTGAACGCGCGCGCCCCTGCTCCAAGTGCCAGTTGCGCTTCTTTCACTGTGGCCTCAGCATGGCCGAGGCTGATCAAAACGCCATGCTGTGAAAGTTCAGCGATGAATTTTGTGGGAACTTTGTTGGGCGCAAGTGTCAGCATCACCGCGCCGCATGTGATTGCCATGATGCGATCAACATCGTGCCGCGTCATTGTGCGAATAAAATTTTCTGGATGGGCACCTTTGCGTGCAACATCAAGAAATGGCCCCTCCAGATGGATGCCCAAGACACCTGGTACGTGATTGCTGATCGCGGCTTGAACGGCGCCCACAGCCTGATCAATAATTTTCTGATCATCCGTAATGACCGTTGGCAAAATTCCTGTAGTGCCAAATTTGCGGTGTGACTGGGCTATGCGTTTTACAGTTTCAATTGTGGGGTGATCGTTCATCAATGCGCCACCACCGCCGTTCACTTGAACGTCGATAAATCCGGCTGTCAATATCCCACCTTTAAGTTCGTGAATTTCAATACCACGGGGCAATTGCGATGCGTGAACCACAGCGCTAATTGTTTTGCCTTCAATAATCACGGCCATGCCATCTTGCAGGCTCACACCATCAAAAACCTTGGCTCCTGTCAGCGCAAAACTCATCATATAGTCTCGGTTACTTTTTTAAGAAAGCGCGGTTGATCAGGATTTCGGCCAAGTGCTTGAGCGGTTGCTTCGATGAAACCATATGAGGTCTGGATCATTGAAATTGAGTCTAACAAGGCATGGCCAGACTTCGCGGTGTTCAATCCATCATTTCCGATTGTCAAAACTTTCGCACCTGTCGCCCGCATTTTTTGAACTGCGATTTTCGTTGTGGTGCTTGATTGATCATTTGGCGCATATGCTAACACAGGAAAATCCTTACCCAACAATTCCAGAGGGCCGTGCATCACCTCTGCAATGGAATAAGCTTCAGCATGAATGGCGCAGGTTTCTTTCAGCTTCAATGCAGCCTCTGCGGCGATGGGCAAGGCGGGACCCCGCCCCAAAACATAAAGCGATTCACTTTCTGCCGCTAAGTCAACCGCTTCAGGCCAGCGGATTTTACCAGCATGCGCCAAAACATCCGGCAAGTTTGATACCGCGTTCAAAAGTTCATTTTGGTTCAACCAATGTGCAATAATCGCAGCGCCCGCTGCCAGAGAAACCACAAATGACTTTGTCGCAGCCACGCTTTGTTCGGGCCCTGCATAGAGCGGCAAACACATGTCTGCACTTGTTGCTGCGGGTGAACCTTCGACATTGACCAGAGCTACCGTAAACGCGCCTGAGTTCTTGGCCGCTTCTTGAAGCGCCACAATATCAGGGCTTTTGCCAGATTGAGAAATAGTTAGGCAAAGGCCGTTGTTGACTTGCAACTTCGCGCCATAAACCGAAATAACTGATGCGCCGATTGAACAACACGGAATGCCAGTTAGAATTTCTGTGACATATTTGAAATATCCAGCTGCATTATCTGAACTGCCACGCGCTGATGTAAGAATGGTTTGCGGTGGAGACGCGCGCAGGCGTTTGCCCAGCTCAATCAATTTGGAATTGTTAAGTTCAAGAAAGCGCGCAACGGCTTCTGGCGCCTCGGCTGATTCATGCGCCATAAAGCTCATGGTTTTGCCTCTGGTGCAATTGTCAATTCCGCCACAAAATCATAAGAGTCACCACGATAACACGAGCGCGTAAATTCAACGGCTCGACCATCGCTAAGATAGGAAATACGCTCGATGAAAAGTGCTGGGCTTCCTGTGGGAAGTTCGAGCAATTTGGCATCTGAAGCTGAAAGTGCTGCTGCATGGAGGCGCTGCAAAGCGCGCACAGGCTTCAAACCACGCGCATCCAACGCGGCATAAAGCGAGCCTTCGACAAGTTCAGGATTAGGCAAAAAACTATTGGGGATAACGGCATTTTCAATGGCGAGGGGAATTCCATCAGCGCGGCGCAAGCGATGGAAGCGCGACACGCGCTCACTGGGCGATATCGAAAGTTTCAAAGCTTCATCAGGTGTTGGCAAAGCGGATGAGCGGCTTAACCAGTCTGCATCAGTTTTTATTCCGCGCAAATGCATGTCTTGCGTGAAACTGGTGAGGCGTGACAGTGGCTGCTCAATGCGGCGGCCGGGGCCGTTGACATAAGTGCCAGAGCCTCGGCGCTGCACCAACACACCCTGAATCACCAATTCCTGAAAAGCCTTGCGTACTGTCACGCGCGAAATCGAAAGCATCTCGGCCACATCGCGTTCGGCGGGAATGGCATCTCCCTCTTTCAACTCGCCTGACTCAATTGATTTTTGCACCAGGCTTTTCAATCGCGCATAAAGGGGCGCACTACCGCTTGGATCAAAACGGCCGGGCACGAATATCCTTTGGGCGTGGCTCATAACCAACGCGCCTCCAAACCCTGCGAAACACGCGCCATCATAATTGCGCCATCCATCGCATCGGCCAGTGGCAAGATAAGCGCCCGCTTAACATCGGCATCCAGATAAGGTGGATAAACACCTTTCAAACCACCGAGCAGACAGATATGGCCAGCGCCTCTTGATAAAAGATCGCGTGCCAAATTTGATATTGCACGTGAACCTTCAATCACAATGGTCATGCCCACAACATCGCCCTTCGCCGCTGCTTCAAAAACCAGCGGTGCCATCTGGCCATAATCTTTTGGCGTGGCTTGCTCTGACCACCGCGACAGTTCAAATCGTGTGTGCCCTACTTTTTCTAGAATAGCCTCAATCAATGGTGTGGGTTGCAACAGGCCATCAATGGCCAAGGCAGCACGGCGCACGGCGTGATGACCTGTCCATGCACCAGAGCCGTGGTCACCCAACGCAAAGCCCCAGCCGCCTACCATGTGGCGTTGTTCACCAATCAGCGCAAAGCCGATAGATCCTGTGCCCGCAATGACGATACCACCATCACCGCCACCAAAAGCACCAAGGCAAGCCACATAAGCGTCGTTATCAGCGGTGACCGATGCAAATGGCAGCTGCGCTGCCATGAATGGCTCGGCACTATTGGAGGTTACAAGCCCTGCAAGGCCAAAGCCTGCGTGAAGGTCTTCGGTTGTGAGTCCGGCTTGTTTGGCAGCGTCTGCTGCGGTGGCTGTTATGTTACGCAATGCGCCTTCAAAATCTTGATAGATATTTGAAGAGCCTCCGATGCTTTCTGCCAGCAATGCGCCGAAGCGATCGCGAATGCGGGCGCGGCAGCGGCTTCCGCCACCGTCAATTCCCAAGAAATATGCTGCCTTCGAGTCCATCAATGCACAATACCAAAACAATACCAAATTGGAAGTGTTTTGTTAACAATTGCAAAAATTCACACTAAATCTGTTGAAATATATAGTTAATTTTTTCTTATAGACAATTGGTATTTATTTGGTATTGTCGATTCATGATCACTCAACCTCGCGCAACCGAACAAGCCGCAGACACTTCTCAAGGCATCGACACTTGGGCAAACGTCGCAGTTCTGGAAGCTTTGGTGATGGGCCAAGAGCGCGCTGTCGGTGCTGTTCGCCGTGCCATTCCGCAAATGGCGGCAGCGGCAAACGTGTTGGCTGGAAGGCTGGCGGACGGGGGTCGATTGGCCTACGCTGGGGCGGGAACTTCCATTCGCATCGCTGTTCAAGATGGCAGTGAATTGCCCGCAACCTTTGGCATGGCTGAAGATAAAATTGTCTATCTCATTGCGGGTGGGAAAGCCGCGATATTCGAGACTTTGGCCGATGCGGAAGACGACGTGAAAGCTGGACAACGGGACGCAGCGCAACTTGTGCCATCAGACACGCTGGTTGCCGTGGCCGCTTCGGGCCAAACACCCTATACAATCGCTGCTGCGCGCGAGGCCAAAGCCAAAGGCGTCTATGTCATTTCAGTTGTGAATAACGCTGGCAGTGTTCTGGGTGCTTTGGGTGATCTCGAGATCGTTCTAGAATCTGGTGCCGAGGTGATTGCTGGTTCAACCCGCATGGGGGCTGGCACGGCGCAAAAGGCGGCTCTTAATTTACTTTCTACATTGACACATATTCGCTTGGGCGCAGTGCATGATGGGCTGATGGTGAATGTGCAGGCGGGTAATTTGAAACTGAAGCAACGCGCGGCAGAAATTGTTGCCAAAATATCCGGTGCAACTTTAGAGCAATCCATGCACGCGCTGAATGATTCAAAGGCGCAAGTGAAGCCAGCGGTTTTGCTTTGTTCTGGTGCGACAAGTTTTGCTGATGCACAAAAAATTCTCGAAAATACCAAAGGAAATTTGCGTCTGGCACTGGCGCAACTTAAGAAATTATAGTCTCGTAGTGCTATTAACGGGAAAAAACAGGAGAAGGAAATGTTGAAATTGAGTTTGAAAACATTGCTGCTCGCGGCCGTTGCCGTTGCAGCAAGTGCAAGTGTGGCTTCAGCTGGAAAGTTGACGATTGAAAGCTGGCGCAATGATGATGCCGCAATCTGGAAAGACAAGATCATTCCGGCATTCATGGCCAAACACCCAGACATTACGGTGGAATTTACACCGACTGCACCGAAAGAATATAATGCTGCTCTGAACGCCAAATTGGCTGGCGGAACAGCTGGCGACATTATCACCTGCCGTCCTTTCGATGCTTCGCTGGAACTTTACAACAAGGGCTTTCTGGCCAGTGTGAATGATTTGGGAAGCATGAAAAATTTCTCGGATGTGGCCAAGAGCGCTTGGACAACAGATGATGGCAAGACGACGTTCTGCGTGCCCATGGGTTCGGTTATTCATGGCTTCATTTACAACAAAGACATTTTTGCCGAGTTGAAACTGACTGAACCAAAAACCGAAGAAGAATTCTTGGCAACTCTTGATGCCATCAAGAAAGATGGCAAATATGTTCCGCTGGTTTTGGGTACCAATGACCAATGGGAAGCCGCCACCATGGGCTTCCAAAATATTGGCCCCAATTATTGGAAAGGTGAAGAAGGCCGCAAGGCTTTGATCGATGGCACAGGCAAACTGACAGACAAGTCCTATGTGGATGCTTTTACCGCCTTGGCAAAATGGAGCCCCTATATGGGCGACGGCTATAAGGCCCAAACCTATCCAGACAGCCAAAACTTGTTCGGACTAGGCAAGGGTGCAATCTATGCGGCTGGTTCGTGGGATATTTCTACATTCCGCGGCCAGAAGGTTAACATGGGTGCATTCAAAGCCCCGCCTCCTGCTGGTTCCAAGGATTGCTACATCTCAGACCACACTGACATTGGCATTGGCATGAACGCCAAGACGCCCAATGCGGCAGATGCCAAAGTATTCTTGGATTGGATTGGTTCGGAAGAGTTCGCAGGCATTTTCGCAAATGCACTGCCCGGCTTCTTCCCGCTATCAAATGCGAAAGTGACGATCAGCGATGACGTGGCCCAGACATTCGTGGGCTGGCGTGGTGAATGTAAATCCACCATCCGCAACTCTTATCAAATCTTGTCGCGTGGCACTCCAAATCTGGAGAATGAAATGTGGAACGTTTCCGCACAAGTTCTCAACGGTGCCATGAAGCCGGAAGCGGCTGCTGCACAACTCGAAGATGGTTTAAAGAAGTGGTATAAGCCGCATCAATAATGATGTGACGTTATTTGGGCCGTCGGCAACTTTGTCGGCGGCCATTTTCTTAAGGGCACCAAGATGGCGAAGGAAACAGATGCTAGCCTTATGGGCATGTCTCGCGCAAACTATATGCGCTTGCTGGCATTTTTTCTGGCCCCTGCCGTAATCGTCTATTCTGTTTTCTCGATTTACCCGCTTCTCGCCACTATTTTCAATTCGCTTTATTTGCGACAAACAGACGGCAGCTATATTTTTAACGGTGTGGGCAACTTCGGAACGTTGTTAACAGACACAACGTGGTCTGTTTCGTTCTGGAATGCGATGAAAAATAACTTCATATTTTTTCTCATTCATATGTGTGTACAAAATCCAATTGGCATTGCCTTGGCGGCGCTGCTCAGCCTGCCTCAACTCAAGTTCCGCGCCGCCTACCGCACGTTGATTTTCATGCCAACGATGCTTTCCGTCGTGATTATCGGCTTCACGTGGCAACTTATTTTGTCGCCACTGTGGGGTATTTCAAAAATGCTGCTGCAAAGTGTGGGCTTGGGTGCGCTGTTTGCGCCATGGCTAGGGCAGGAATCCACTGCGCTCATCACCGTATCTCTGATTTCGGTTTGGCAGTTTGTGGGCATTCCGATGATATTAATTTACACAGCATTGCTGGCCATTCCTGACGAATTGGTGGACGCCGCAACCGTTGATGGATTGAACCAATTCCAAACTTTCTTCTTTGTAAAGCTGCCGTTGATCATTCCAGCAATCGGGTTGGTTTCCGTTCTCACCTTCGTTAATAACTTCAACGCATTTGATTTGATTTACGCCATGAAGGGCGCACTGGCTGGGCCAAATTATTCGTCGGATATTATGGGCACGCTGTTCTATCGAACCTTCTTTGGCAACCAACTTCAGCTGGGCGATGCCTCTATGGGCTCCACCATTGCCACCATGATGTTCCTGATCATTCTTGTTGGTGTGATGGTTTATCTGTTTGTCATTCAGCGCCGCATTCAAAGGTATTCATTCTAAAATGAACGTGCGCAAACATGCCAGTGCATTTGCCGTTCACGCTGTGTTACTGGCCTACACCGCGCTGGCGCTCGCACCAATTATTTTGGTAATCATGAACTCGTTCAAAGAACGCAAGGCAATCTTTGGTTCACCACTCAAACCGCCATCGCCATCTACCTTTTCGCTCATCGGCTATGACAAAGTTTTCGGTGACTCTTCCATTGCCAGTTATTACATCAACTCCATTACCGTCACTGGCGGCACGATTTTCTTTACATTGCTGTTTGGCTCAATGGCCGCTTGGGCGCTGGCCGAATACAAATTCCGTTGGAACACTTTGCTGGCCATTTTTCTTTCGATTGGAATAATGGTACCGATCAGGTTGGGTTCCGTAGCGCTTATCCAGCTGATAGCGCAACTTAATCTCATCAACACTTTAACAGCACTCATTCTGGTTTACGTTGCGCAGAACATTCCCTTGGCTGTTTTCATTCTTTCGGAATTCATTGGTCAGATTCCTAAAGACTTGCGTGAAGCAGCACGTTGCGATGGTTTAAGTGAATATAACATCTTCTTTCATATCATCTTGCCGTTGTTGCGGCCAGCGATGGCAACGGTGGCTGTCTTCACCATGATCCCAGTGTGGAATGATTTATGGTTTCCGCTGTTGCTGGCACCCGCTGGTGGCAAGCAAACAATCACGCTGGGCATTCAACAGTTTCTTGGTCAATATATTACCGATTGGAATTCGGTTCTCTCCGCCCTTTCCACTGCCATCATTCCTGTTCTTATTCTCTATGTTATTTTCTCTCGTCAGTTGATCCGGGGGTTAACCTCGGGTGCTGTGAAATGAGGCCCCATGTCTGAAGTTAAAATCGAAAAACTCTGCAAGTCTTACGGCCCTATTGATGTGTTGAAAGATATTGACCTGACGGTTGAAGATGGCAGCTTTGTTGTATTGGTCGGCCCATCTGGTTGCGGCAAATCCACACTGTTGCGGTCCATCGCTGGGCTTGAACCCGTGACCTCTGGCACGATCAATATCGGTGGCAAACAGGTGAATGATCTGCCACCAGCTCAACGCGAAATCGCCATGGTGTTCCAATCTTATGCACTTTATCCGCACAAGAATGTTTATGACAACATGGCTTTTGGTTTGAAATTCGCGCGAACACCAAAAGCCGAAATTGATCAACGCGTTTCTGAAGCGGCGCGTATTCTGCAGCTGGAACCACTTTTGAAACGCCGTCCCCGCGAACTTTCCGGTGGGCAACGCCAAAGGGTTGCTATTGGCCGCGCTATCGTGCGCAAGCCACAAGTGTTTTTGTTTGATGAGCCCTTGTCTAACCTTGATGCCGCATTGCGCATTAACACCCGTGTTGAGATTGCCAAGTTGCATAGGCTTTTGAAAGCGACAATTGTTTATGTAACGCACGACCAAGTTGAGGCCATGACTCTGGCCGACAAAATTGTGGTGATGAATGCTGGCCGCGTGGAACAGACTGGTCGACCACTTGATCTTTATTACAGGCCTGCCAACAAGTTTGTGGCTGGTTTTATTGGCTCACCGGCCATGAATTTCATTGATGCAACAGTTGCCAAAAAAGATTATCTCGAATTTGGATCTGGTGTGAACCTCAGCTTGCCCTTGCCAAAGTCTTGCAAAGTGGGCGAGCGCGTAACGCTGGGCATCAGGCCTGAACATATTCAGTTTGGCGCACGGGCAAAAATACAGCTGGACGGGAAAATTGATATCATCGAGCGGCTGGGCGAAATTGGTTATGCCCACGTGGCGTTGCCAAATGGCCAGACTATTGTTGCACAAGTCAACGGAGAACCGAATGTGGGCAACGGGCAGACCGTGTCTTTGGCTTTATCATCGCAACAGATCCATATCTTCGGGGAAGACGGAACAACACTTACTGCTTAGGTGCAAAACTTGGTTTTCAATTTCCGAACAGGCATCTTCTGTGCACTTGTTCAAGCCATGGCCCAGTATTGCCAGGAATTTTTTATCGGAAAAATTTTACAGCGCGCTTTGCCAAAACCAATTGGACTTATTTTAGAAATTGTCGGACTCGACGAAGCGTCACAGTTGCAATAACGTTTCGCTTATCGCAACAGTAAGAAACCAACATGAACAGCGTCGAAATAGATTTCACCCATTTAATTGCTCAAGCGCGCGATGCACAAAGTGTGTGGACTGCACTTGAAAGCAAGTCCCGTGCTCTGGGTGGGCACAAGCTTTTTACGGTGATGACTGTTGATATGAAAGCTGGCTTGGCACGGCGCGCCTTCTCCAACCACCCCATTGAATATCCCTCCTCTGGCACAAAGCCCATTCACCGTGATGCATGGTTTGAAATTGTGCATGGCCAAAAGCAAAGTTTTATTGCCAATACAATTGATGATATCGCAAAAGTGTTTCCTGATTTTGAATTGATCAAATCACTCGGTTGCGGTTCGGTGATCAACTTGCCTGTCGTCTTGCGCGGCGATCTTGTGGCAACGATTAATCTCTTGCATGTCGAACATTACTATACAGCAGAGCGTGTGAAATTTCTTGAAAGCGCGCTGACGCTACCTGCCATGCTCTGTTGTGCGTTGGCGCTTCAATTTGAAAATCCGTACAATGGTAGATGACCAGATTGGAAGAACAAACGCTGCAAGCCACGCATTAAAGCGTGCAGGGTCTTTCATAAGCAGTCTTGCTCTCACCTTCCTTGGCTTAACGGCCATCACGTTTTTGATCAGCCGCATGACCAAGATTGATCCGGTGTTGGCCATCGTTGGCGATAAGGCAAGCAAGGAAGTTTACGACAAAACTTATGCCATGCTCGGCCTCGATAAGCCGCTGATTGTTCAATATGGCGGCTATCTGCGCAAGTTGTTGTCAGGTGATATGGGCACTTCGGTTTTGACATCCCAACCCGTTCTCACTGATCTCATCCATGTTTTTCCAGCCACTTTTGAGCTGGCCACGGTGGCCATTGTCATGGGTGTTTTGATCGGTGTTCCCGGTGGCGTGATCGCAGCTGCGCGCAAGGGGCACTGGCAAGACCAAGTCATTCGTGTGGTTTGCCTGTTTGGATATTCTATTCCGGTGTTCTGGCTGGGCTTGGTTGGCTTATTTGTGTTGTATGGCAAGCTGGGATGGGTTTCTGGCACGGGTCGTCTCGATATTGGCTATGATGACATTGTGACGACACGCAGTGGCATCTTGCTCATAGACGCGGCACTTGAGGGCCAGTGGGATATTTTCAGGAATGCCTTCAGTCATTTGATTTTGCCAGCAAGCATATTGGCGTATTTTTCTTTGGCTTATATCGCGCGCATGACACGCAGCTTCATGATTGATCAGTTGAGCCAAGAATACATCATTGCCGCACGCATCAAAGGACGGTCTTATTGGGGCGCTGTGTGGAAACATGCTTTCCCAAACATCATGGTGCCACTAATAACTGTCATTGGCCTCAGCTATGCCTCTCTGCTGGAAGGTGCAGTTCTCACTGAAACTGTATTCGCATGGCCAGGCCTTGGGCAATATATTACGCGTGCTCTTTTCAACAGCGATATGAATGCTGTTCTCGGTGGCACAGTTTTAATTGGCATGGTTTTTATTGGCATCAATCTGTTCTGCGATTTCCTTTATAAAATATTTGATCCGAGGCTGCGAAGCGCATGATTTTGCAACAGAGCCAAACCCTTTCGCAATGGCTACAAACTGATGCACCCGTCTCAGCGCGGCAAGCAGCGGCCGGGAAAACCTATCGCGCGATTAGAAGCATAGTCGCAAATCCTGCGGCATTGGCGGGCTTGATCATAATTCTGCTGTTGATAGCCGTGGCATTCCTCGCACCGTTCTTGGCCCGGGGCATTTCGCCCATTGCCCAAGACTTGGACAACAGGTTGCACGCGCCTGACTTGGCGCACTGGTTTGGCACAGATGAATTGGGCCGCGATATTTATTCGCGCACGCTTTATGGCGCTCGCGTTACACTTGCGATGGTGCTTTTGGTTTCAGTTATCGTGGTGCCAATCGGGCTTGCAGTGGGCACTCTGGCTGGATTTTTAGGTGGCTGGATTGATTCCGTGCTGATGCGCATAACTGATATTTTTCTCGCTTTCCCGCGTTTGGTTTTGGCGTTGGCTTTTGCTGCGGCTCTTGGGCCTGGCATAGAGAACGCTGTGATTGCCATTTCGCTCACGGCATGGCCGCCTTATGCGCGCATTGCACGGGCTGAAACTGTTACGATTTCTAAAAGTGATTTTATATCTGCAGCCAAAATGCAAGGTGCATCAACCTGGCGCATATTGTTCAAACACATTGTGCCTTTGTGTTTATCATCCGTGATCGTACGGCTTACACTTGATATGGCTGGCATTATTCTAACGGCAGCAGGACTTGGGTTTTTGGGCCTTGGTGCGCAGCCGCCAACGGCTGAATGGGGTGCAATGGTTTCGGCTGGCCGCGAGGTTATTCTCGATCAATGGTGGGTGGCCACAATTCCGGGCGTTGCTATTTTTATCGTAAGTTTGGGCTTTAATCTTCTGGGAGACGGATTGCGCGATGTGTTTGATCCAAAATCCACATGAGTGAAATTCTCCTCGATGTGCAAGATCTAAACGTGTCTTTTCCGTCACAACGCGGCACAACAAAAGCCGTGCGCAACGCCAGTTTCACCTTGGGGCGTGAGAGACTTGGCATTGTGGGTGAATCAGGTTCAGGAAAATCCACCATGGGCCGCGCAATTCTGGGGCTGACGCCATCACCGGGAATTGTAACAGCCAAAAAGATTACCTTCAACGGTGAGAACTTGCTCGGACGATCAGAAGCTGATTGGCAACTTTTGCGTGGCCGCCGCATGACCATGGTGATGCAAGACCCTAAATATTCACTCAACCCAGTGATGAAGATCGGGCATCAAATTGGTGAGACGTGCAGGCTGAACTTGGGTGTTACTGGGCAAGAAGCACAGCGGCGCAGCCTTGCCATGCTGGATGCCGTTAAAATTCGTGACCCCGACCGGGTGTATAATCTCTATCCGCATGAATTGTCGGGAGGCATGGGCCAGCGCGCCATGATTGCCATGATGCTGGTTGCCGAGCCTGATCTGTTGATTGCCGACGAACCTACATCAGCCCTGGATGTTACGGTTCAAAATGAAGTTCTGCGCATTCTTGATGCGTTAGTGCGTGACCGAGGCATGGGACTGATTTTTATCAGCCACAACCTTACAGTTGTTTCCAGTTTCTGCGACCGTATTTTGGTGATGTATGGCGGTAAAATATTGGAGGAATGCAAAGCCAAAGAGTTGCACCACGCCAAACATCCTTATACGCAAGCTTTGATAGCAGCTGCTCCATCGCTTTATGAGCGCCGCGCAGAACTTGCCACCGTGGTTCGTAATCCGGAATGGCTTAAATGATTGACGTCGAAAACCTCAACGTCACATTCAAAAGTGGCAATGCCTTGATGCATGCGGTGCGCGATGTTTCGTTCTTTGTAGAGGAAGGCGAAACTTTCGGAATTGTTGGCGAATCCGGCTCGGGAAAATCTTCTGTTTTGCGCGCCATTGCAGGGTTAATTGAATCAACACATTCAAAGCTCAGCATTAATGGCAAACCCACTTCTGCTAGACAGGCACGTGAGAACAGCCGCCTTATGCAGATGGTGTTTCAAGACCCCTATGGTTCACTGCACCCGCGCCACACAGTAGATAGCATTTTGCGCGAAGCGTTAATTATTCACAGCATCGACAATCAAGACAAATGCATTTTGAAAGCTATTGCTGATGTCGGCTTAGGCGTTGAGCATCGTTACCGTTATCCACACCAGCTTTCAGGTGGTCAACGCCAACGCGTTGCCATTGCGCGTGCTTTGATTTTAAGCCCACCAATTCTGCTGCTGGATGAACCCACGTCCGCATTGGATGTTTCTGTGCAGGCTGAAATTCTTAATCTGCTTGGGCGGCTAAGGGAAAGCTACAGCCTTACAAATATCTTGGTGAGCCATGATCTGGCGGTGGTGGCGCATCTTTGCTCGCGCATAGCCGTCATGCAATTTGGGCGGATCGTTGAAGTTATCAGTGCTGAAGATTTGCGCCGTGGGAAGACAAAAGAAGCCTATACTGCAGAGCTGATTTTCGCCAGCCGAGGGTTTTCTCGCGTTTCTTGAATTTAGTTTTCCTCAACAATCTGGCCCTTGCCAGACGTTCAAAAAAATCGTCATATCTTTTTAAATAATAGCCGTTTCTGGATTTTAAAAAACGCAAAACTTTGAGGAGAAAAAAATGTTGAAGTCTTTGAAATATGCTCTGCTCGCTGGAGCCTTGGTTGCTATGAGCCCCATGGCGCTGGCTGAAACACCGAAAGACACGTTGGTTATTGCTGAAAACATTGATGACATTATTTCTCTCGATCCGGCTGAAGCCTATGAGCTGACAGGCATTCAAGTATTAGCTAACACCTATGATCGCATCATGCGCTTTGACCCCAGCGACATTACCAAGCTTGTAGGTGGCGTGGCTGAAGGCAGCACGGTGAGCGAAGACGGCAAAACCTTTACCTATAAAATTCGTTCAGGCCTGAAGTTTGCGTCTGGCAATCCTGTAACCGCAAAAGATGCAGCATGGTCTTTGCAGCGTGTGATCAAGTTGGAAAAAACGCCTGTGTTCCTGTTGTCGCAATTAGGCTGGACCAAAGACAACATTGATAAAATGGTAACCGCACCAGATGATTCAACTTTGGTGGTGAGCATTGGCGTAGATTTTGCGCCTTCACTTGTCAACGCGTTGCTGTCGTCCGTTGTTGGTTCTGTGGTTGATATGAAGACAGCGATGTCTCACGAAAAAGATGGCGACTTTGGCTATGCATGGCTGAAAACCAATTCGGCAGGCTCTGGTGCTTACACTTTGAAAGCCTGGAAGCCTAATGAGAGTGTTTCACTTGAAGTAAACCCCACATATCGTGGTGGCGAAGCGCCGATGAAGCGTGTTGTGTTGCGCCATGTGCCAGAGCCAGCAGCCCAGCGCCTTTTGATTGAAAAGGGTGATGTGGATGTGGCCTTGAACATGACTGGCGATCAGGTCGCTGGCCTCAAAGGCAACAAGGATGTGACCATCACAGATTCCCCCCAAGCCCTACTCTACTACATCGGCATGAACCTCAAAACCAAAGAACTGCAAGATGTGCGCGTGCGCCAAGCGTTGCGCTATTTGATCGATTATGATGGTATCGCCAATTCAATAATGAATGGTGGTGCAAAGGTTCATCAATCCTTCTGGGCCTCCGGCTTCTGGGCTGCTTTGGATGACAATCCTTATAAGCTTGACCCTGAAAAGGCCAAAGCATTGCTGAAAGATGCGGGTTATCCTGATGGCTTCTCGATTGATCTTGATGCACCAAACTCTTCGCCATTTTCAAATCTTGCTCAGTCTGTGCAGGCAACAATGGCGAAAGGTGGCGTGAAGGTGAACATCATTCCTTCAGAAACCAAAGCGTTGCTCACCAAATATCGTGCCCGTCAACATCAATTGCTGATGATCTATTGGGGCCCGGATTATATGGATCCACACACCAACGCTGATGGCTTTGCAAATAACCTCGACAACACGGATGCGGCAACAAAGGGCAAGCCTTTGGCGTGGCGCAATTCCTGGGCCGATGATGATGTGAACAAGATGACGGCCAGTGCCGTGCGTGAGCGCGATGAGGCAAAGCGCAAGCAGATGTATCTCGATGAACAGAAAAAGGTTCTGGATGTTGGTCCATTCGCAATCATGTTCCAGGAAACCAAGCAGGTTGCTGAACGCGCCAATGTGAAGAACTTCATTTTCGGCCCCAGCGCAGACGTCGTTTATTACAACCTGACAACCAAGTAACAAAGGGCGCGATGGCGGGCTATCTCAACCGGTGTCGCGCCAGCACATTGATGGAAGAGCAAGGGCTATCTGCCCTTGTTCTTTCCCAGCCTGAAACCATAACTTATGCCACTGGGGCTTTTGCAGGTGTTGCAAGTTTCTGGCGGCGCGCGGGTGCTGCGTTTGTAGTTGTGCCAGCAGATGCTTCCCGCCCGATGGTTGCCATTGTTGGTGATTTGCAAGCCAAAAAATTTTCAATTCAATCTGGAATCTCGGATGTTCGAAGCCACCGTATTTGGGTGGAGACAGGCAGCATTTCGCAGCCAGATTTTGATAAGCCCAAACGCAGCCCAAGACCTGCGCAATTTGATCTCAAACGATCCCTTGCGTTGTTGCGCGATGTGTTGGCAGAGCAAGGTTTGCTCAAATCTAAAATCGGGTTGGAGCTTGGGTTTGTTCCCGCAGCAGATTATCTAACCTTCACGAAACTTGATGTGCAATGGCAGGACTGTACGCGCATCGTTGAACGTCTGCGCTCAATCAAACACCGTGATGAGATTGTGAAACTCACCATCGCCGCAGAGCTGGCCGAGGCGGGCCGTAAACAATTGATCAACTCCATTACTTTAGGCCAAACATCTGAACAGATGGTGGAGGTCTGGCGAAACGCAGTATTAGTTGCTGCCGCATTGCGCAAGCTCAATCCACCCTCTTCCACTTGGGCTTACATCAGTGTGGGTGGCGACGGCTTTGCTGCCGGTGGCAAGGCCCAGCGCGGCGACTTAATCAAGATCGATGTGGGGTGCGTTATTGATGGCTATAGCTCAGATGGTGCGCGCACGGTATCACTTGGCAAGCCCAATAGTGAAGCCGTAAAAGTTTACGATGCTTTGCACCGCGCTTTTGATGCAGGCTTTGCGCTTTTAAAACCTGGCACTGCTCTCAAAGATGTTTACGCAGGCACGGCAACCTCAATGTGGAATAGCGGATTTGAAACTTATGGCCGAGGTCATTTCGGCCACGGTGTTGGGGCTTCAATTTGGAGCGAAGAGTGGCCATTCATAGCGGCCCTAGAAACTGCGGCGATTGAACCCAACATGGTTTTGGCGTTTGAAACACCGTGGTATATCGAAGGCTTGGGTGGCTTCATCATCGAAGACCAGATGGTGATCACCGAAACCGGACTGGACATTGTCGCCCCCGCCCCCAGAAATTTGCGAGTGATTGACGTTTGAAGTCAAGCTGTTGCCGATTTCTCCCTAGCTATCGGCGGAGAATATTTGAGAGTGCTTGCTGGCACAGCACAGCTTGGCTGCAAGTGACAGCTAACTGCATTGAACATTCTTTCTTCCAAAGGAGCCCGTAAATTTTCGCTTGCCGAACACCGCGAAAGATGGGTAGGCAACTTAAGGCAAGCAATAAGCCATCACAAAGCAATGCTTGAAAGCGCAGACACAAGGTAATCATGGTTACTCTCAGGGAAATTGCCAAAGCTGTTGGCGTATCAAGCGCAACTGTCTCCCGAGTTCTGAACTTTGATGCCACGCTTGCGGTCACGGCAGAAACACGGCGCGCGGTTTTGGAAAAGGCCGAAGCACTGAACTATGAAACGCCGCGCCACCGCAAGAAAAAGCTCGAACGTCAAATCGGCAAAATCATTATGGTTCATTTCCTCAGCCCCGATCAAGAATTGAATGACCCCTATTATGTGAGCCTAAGGCTTGGCGTGGAACGCCGCTGCCAAAAACATGGAATTGAGATTGCCAAACTCTATAGCAACGACCAACCGCTCAATGCCGCAGTGTTGCGTAAAGCCTTTGGCGTGATTGTTGTAGGGCACTACCGCGAGAGCGGACTTGAGTGGTTGGTCAGCAATTGCCGCCACCTCGTGTTTGCTGATTTTTGTCCAGATTCAGATGAATATGACTGTGTTCAGAATGATTTTGTCCATGCAACGCTGAAGTTGATGGACGCGTTGGCGGCCATGGATTATCGGCGCATTGCGTTCATCGGCTGGGCTAGTAGCCGCGGTGTCGGGCCCTATAGCGAAGTGCGTTGTCGCACTTATAGTGAATGGGCAAAGAAGCGGGGTCTCTTCGATCAAAAGCTTTGCCTGATCGCACGCAATAACGAGGAGAGTGGTTACGAGTTGGCACTTAAACTGTTGAAGCGCGCTAAACGCCCAGACGCTATAGTGACGGCCAGCGATAACATGGCGGTGGGCGTTTACAGGGCCCTTCAGGAGCGCGGCGTGAAGATTGGCAAAGACATTGCTGTAAGCAGTTTCAATGATATTTCTGTGGCACAGTTTCTGCACCCTCCCCTTTCAACCATTCGCTTGCCTTCAGAAGAGATTGGCGAAACGGCTGTAGATTTGCTGATGGAACGTGCCGCAGGCCGCACAATCGGTAAACAAGTTACTCTTGCTTCGCAGCTCATATGGCGCGGCAGCACCCGAAATCCCGGTAGGACTGCAAAAGTTTAGTAAATATTTACTGGAACTCTTGCGTGTTGCAAAAATTCTTCGTAGGCTCTCTCATCAGCTCATCAAAAACGAAGCTGAATTGGGAGGATTGAATGAAGAAAAATGTGCTCAACCGGCGCAATGTTGTTGCTGGCGCTCTTGTTGGATTTAGTTTTTTGGCGGCCAGCGCTGCCCAAGCCGCAACCACTGTAACCGTTTGGTGCTGGGATAAAGACTTTAACGGCGCGACGATGAAGGAAGCCGCAGCTCGCTATACAAAGTTACATCCAGATTTCACCATCAACGTTGTTGATTTTGCCAAACCGGACATGGAACAGAAGCTCCAGGCTCAGCTCGCTTCGGGCACCACTGACGGTCTGCCCGATATCGTGTTGATTGAGGACTATGGCGCTCAGAAATATCTGCAGTCTTTCACCAAAGATTTTGAACCGTTATCAGACACCAAGGCTATCGACTACAAAACCTTCGCTCCTTACAAGGTGGCACTATCCACGGTGGCCGGTAAAACTTACTCATTGCCATTTGACTCAGGCGATTCAGCGCTCTTCTATCGCTCCGACTATCTTGCGCAAGCTGGCTACAAAGCCGAAGATCTGAACAACATCACTTGGGATAAGTTGATTGAAATCGGCAAGGCCGTTGAAGCCAAAACCGGCCATAAGATGCTGGATCTTGACCTGAATGACGACGGTATATTTCGTATCATGTTGCAATCCGCTGGCGGATGGTTTTTCACACCAGACGGCAAATCTGATATCACCAGCCCAGCCTTCAAAGCAGCGCTATCACAATATGCCAAGCTTTTGCAGTCGGGCATCTACAAGCCAGTCTCTGGCTGGGCTGATTATACCGGTGGCTTCACCTCAGGCCAGATTGCCGCAACCGTGACCGGCGTTTGGATCGTGGGCACCATCAAGTCTGTCGCCGATCAATCTGGCAAATGGGGCATCGCGCCTACACCTCGGCTCGACGTGAAGGGCGCTGTCAATGCGTCCAACCTTGGCGGTTCCAGCTGGTATGTTTTGTCCTCAGCCAAAAACAAGGCAACTGCCGTCGATTTCTTGGCTCAGGTTTGGGGCAAGGACAAAGACTTCTACCAAAAAATCTTGGTTGGTCAGGGCGCGTTTGGCACCTTGCTGCCAGCACGTGAAGGTGATGCTTTCAAAGCCAGTGATGCATTCTTTGGTGGCGCACCTGTTTGGCAAAACTTCAGCACTTGGTTGGCCGCGATTCCACCTGTGAATTTTGGCACCTTCACCAATGAAGCTGATGCAGCAGTTGATGCTCAAATTGCTGGTCTTGCCAAGGGCGGCTCAGTCGATGACGCCATCAAAGCAATTGATGCTCAGCTGAAGCAACAGATGCAGTAATCCACCCCGATCAACTTGCAAAAGTTGATCCAACATAAAACCAGGGCGATTTTGACTTTTCGGAGAAAAGTCAAAACGCTCTGGGGCTGTGCGGTGAAAGCCGCGTGGCCCCACCTTTTGAGTTCACGTGATGGCGCAGGCTACAGGCAAAACCACACTCACAGGCTGGCTTTTCAAGGGCCCAGCTTTAACGCTGCTTGCCTTCTTCATGGTCTATCCGATCCTGTCGTCCCTTTGGATGAGTTTGCAGATCGGCAAAGGCATGAACTTTTCCTTTGGCGGCTTCGCCAATATGTGGCGC